>CAYGMR010000122.1:0-254 GCA_964350725.1 uncultured Ardenticatenaceae bacterium
TGGGTCGGTTTATATTTTTCACATGCTAGACCCATAAGATGTTCGATTTTCATGTTCCAAATATAGGTATAATCAACACTCGTATCACGACCAATCGCAATTAATAAATCTGCATCGTCATTATGCGTGAAGCGAATATCAGACACAAATAAATCGTTGGCGATCGCCAGACGAATTGGATTTAATTCTGGTTTATCTGTATCTAGGTTCCAGAGGAATAGTTCACCATTTAAACCACCGCTGCCTAACCAATG
>CAYGMR010000122.1:264-9964 GCA_964350725.1 uncultured Ardenticatenaceae bacterium
TGGATCAAAACCGATTGCAGTAACACTGCGCGTATGTCCCGGATAATTGGCGTCATCATGCCTGAACAATTCAATTAATGCATCCTGTGGGTTTTCGCGGTTGAGGTTATCTAAATTCCAAAGGCGAACTTTACTGTCTTGACTGCTGGTTGCGAACCATTTGTCATTTTGACTGAATCCATAATCCAAAAAACCCAATGTATGGTGGTGTAAAGGGATGGCAACATAACCATCCGAAACATCATCCAATTTGACCAAAAGTGGTGTTTCATCTTCTGAAATTAATACCAGCCATTTGTCATGTGGACTGAAGCGTGCGTAATTAATTTTGTTGTCGCTCACGTCGATTTTTAATGAACGACTGTTTGGGTCGACGTTATGTAAATCAAGTAAGATTGGTACATTGGTATCGAGAAATGTAAGCATCCAATTTTGGTCGTTGCTAACAATTTCCTTGGCAATGAGTGGTTCATTTTCTAGGCGAATAGGAGAAGGGTCTGATCTGCTCGCAGTTTGATCGCTCAGTACCTGTAATAGAGCACGTCGCGTGTAGGCAGATCTTTCAAATTTATTATCAGCATCAATTGAATTGACAATGTGGGCGGCAACAATGGCATGAATAATACGCTGGCTGGCTTCAAGTTCTAACGCTCTGTATGAGATTGCTTCAGCAATAGCGATTCTTGTATCGATATCTTCTTTTTTTTCTGAGAGTGCGACCGCTTCGGCCGTTGCAGTTGCCTGACTGTTTATTCCCCCCTGAATGACGTTTTGTTTTGTGGAGTATTGTACGGTATACAAAAATCCGAACATGATGGCTAAAGCAATAAGGGCGTAAATGATAAATCGAGTTACGGTCATGCCGCTGCCTCCTACATGGTTCAGTGGAACAATTGATAAAACCTGAATAATGTTTGGACTGACCTGGGGGCAAATAATTTTATAGATTGTTTTCAGGTGCTAATTTTGTTTATTACAATTTGCGAACTAACCCCAGAGACACTGTTTCACCCAAAGACGCAAGAAGTATATCAGAATTTTGTATAACATGTTGCATATCGGTTTACAGTTTTCAGAGCGTTTGCATACTCGTTCTTATAGGCTTCTTTCGCCACGAATTGCACGAATTGCACGAATTTTAAGCATTGAAACCATCCAAATTCGTGTAAATTAGTGAAATTTGTGATAGAAATCTGGAGTAGGCAAACGCCCTATTACAGTTTTGATCTTGGAGTTTGGTGGGGGAAAACTAAAAGGGATGGCTGGCTAACCATCCCTTTCTACATAACAGTTTACTCGTCAGTGACACAGCCTTCCGATGCTGATTTCACATTTTTGATATATTTATATAGGGTGCCGCGTGTTGCTTTGTAAGCAGGTGCTGTCCACACCGCACGGCGTGCGGCCATTTCTTCCGCGCTGACAGCGATTTCCAGGGTGTTATTTTTGGCATCAATTTTGATCTGATCGCCATTTTCAACCAGGGCAATCGGGCCGCCTTCTTGTGCTTCCGGCGTGATATGGCCGACGATGAATCCATGACTGCCACCGGAGAAACGGCCGTCTGTCATCAACGCCACATCCTTTCCCAAACCAGCCCCCATAATCGCACTCGTAGGCGTTAACATTTCCGGCATACCCGGGCCCCCTTTGGGGCCTTCATAACGAATAATGACAACATCACCCTTCTTAATGCTATCCGCTTCCAACGCAGCCAGCATCTCCTCTTCAGAGTCGAAAACATTGGCAGTGCCATTAAAAATCAGGCCTTCTTTGCCCGTAATCTTAGCGACAGCACCATCAGGCGCTAAGTTGCCGCGTAAAATCTGCAAATGGCCAGATGCTTTAATGGGATTATCAAGCGAGTGGATTATATCTTGTCCGATGGTTAAATCAGCCACATTAGCAAGATTTTCGGCCACAGTTTGGCCTGTGACTGTTAGACAATCACCATTCAGGTAACCGTTGACAAGCAAATATTTCATCACAGCAGGAATGCCGCCTACTGCATGTAAATCTTCCATCACGTATTTACCACTCGGCTTCAAATCGGCCAATAAGGGCACACGGTCACTAACAGCTTGGAAATCATCTATCGTCAGATCAACATCAACTGCACGAGCCATCGCGAGCAAATGTAGGACTGCATTTGTGGAGCCACCCAAAACCATCACAACTACCATCGCATTTTCAAATGCGGCGCGAGTCATAATGTCTCGTGGTTTAATATCCTTTTCGAGCAAAACGCGAATGGCTGCGCCTGCACGTTTACATTCGTCTATTTTTTCTTGTGAGGTAGCTGGATTTGAAGAGCTAAAGGGCAAACTCATACCTAACGCTTCAATGGCGCTCGCCATGGTGTTGGCTGTATACATGCCGCCGCAAGCACCGGCACCAGGGCAGCTTTCGCGTACAATTTCTTGGCGTTCGGCATCGTCAAGATTGCCTGCAATATATTCGCCATAACTTTGGAAGGCAGAAACAATATCTAATTTTGCATGTTTGACTGTGCAGCCCGCACTGATTGTGCCGCCATAAACCATAATCGACGGCCGATTTTGGCGTCCCATTGCCATCACTGCACCGGGCATATTTTTGTCGCAGCCGGGCAGGGCAATAAGCGCATCGTACCATTGTGCCCCCATCACCGTTTCGATGGAGTCAGCGATTAGATCGCGGGATTGCAATGAAAAGCTCATGCCATCGGTGCCCATGCTGATGCCATCGCTGACGCCAATCGTGTTGAAGCGCATGCCAACCATATCTGCATTGGTAACGCCCTCTTTGACATGGGCTGCCAAATCATTCAGGTGCATATTGCAAGTATTGCCTTCATACCACATGCTGGCAATCCCGATTTGCGCTTTATCCATGTCGGCGGGTTGCAAGCCAGTGCCATAGAGCATGGCTTGCGAAGCACCTTGTGATTTTGGCTGTGTGATGCGTGAACTGTATTTGTTGAGTTTCGTCATTCCTTCTTCCTTTCTATGTATTTCACACCTTCAATGTTGATGAAAGCAGCGTCCTGTGTCCATAGGACGGCTTGATGTGCATGGGCGGTTGCTAAAATCATAATAAAGTGCATATTCTGATTTAGCAATCAAATAAATATTATTTTTAGGCAAAATGAGTCGCTAGTTTCCCAACGATGGTTTGGCCGATGGCTAACGATGACGTGGCGGCAGGCGACGGAGCATTGACAACATTGACGATGCGTGCGCTTTCTTGGAAATCGAAGTCGTCCATCATGGAGCCATCGGGCAGCAATGCTTGGGCACGAATACCGGCTGGTGCTTTGACGAGATGTTCTTCGCGAATTTCTGGCACGAGATGCTGTAATGCTTTGACGAAAGCTTGTTTGTTGGCTGAACGCCACATCTCACCCATGCCCATACGCCAATGTTTGGCTGCTAGCTTGCGAAATCCCGAATAGCGTAGCGTTTCGACCAGATCGCCGCCATTAAAATCGGTAAGATTATAACCTTCGCGGGCAAACGCTAAGACGGCGTTGGGGCCACAAGTGACACGGCCGTCTATCATCAATGTAAAATGCACGCCTAAAAACGGGAATTTTGGATCGGGCACGGGATAAATCAGGCTTTGGCACAGATGGCGTACTTCTGGTTTCAGTTCGTAATATTCGCCGCGAAAGGGCACGATTTGGGCGGGTGCTTGCATGCCGGTCATTTTGGTGACACGGTCTGAGTGTAAACCAGCGCAGTTGATTAGATATTTGCTTTTGAAATCGCCGACTGTCGTCACGGCCGTTACCAAATCTTGTTGTTCATGTACGGCCGTTACTTGTGCGCCTAAAACAATACTGTGCCCTTTTTCGATTAATATTTCTGCCAAGCGTTTGATCACAGCCTTATAATCGATGATGCCTGCTTCTGGTACATAGATCGCTTCGATGCCTGCCGTGTGCGGTTCGATTTCATCGAGGCGAGCTTTGTCGATGATTGTGCAGTTGACACCATTGGCTTTGCCGCGTCCAAAAATATCATATAGAGCCTCGCGCTGACTCACATCGGTGGCCACAATGACCTTGCCACATAAGTTATATTCAATGCCCTGCTCATCACAAAAAGCTTGCATGAGTGCTTTGCCAGCGCGACAATTGCGTGCTTTGAGCGAGCCGGGCTTGTAATAGATGCCGGAATGCAAAACGCCAGAGTTGCGCCCGGTTTGATGCGCAGCCAGATGGCCTTCTTTATCGAGAATAGTGATTCGTTTTTCAGGGTACACATGGGTAAGATTGTAGGCTGTTGCCAGTCCAACAATTCCACCGCCAATGATGAGGATGTCTGTTGTAGTCATGATAGAATTTATATGCTATTCATCTTGCTGGGGGGCTTAAGATCGTGACGTTAAAATCCTACTCCCATGGATTGAGAAGCATTGCTCCTGTTGCAGAAAAGTCAGATATATTGCGTGTCATAACGTAGAGGCCATGTCGTTTTGCTGTTGCCGCAATTAATCCATCGACGGCCGGTATTGTGATACCATGTTTGCGAGCCTGTGCCGTAAGCTCGCCCCAAATGGTACAGGTTTCAATATCAACAGGAAGAATTTGTCCAGTGAAATTGTTTTCTAATGTTTGAACCCATTGTTGCAAAGATTGTCTTTTTTTACCTGGTTCAAGCTGATTAATGCCTCTAACAATTTCACCAATCGTTAATACGCTCAGAAAAATATCTTGGTTGGGTAAAGCATCAACTGCCTCACGTACAAAAACATTTCCGTTAGTGCGTTGTATTTCTGATACAACACAAGTGTCTAGCAAAACTCTCATAAGACTGAATCGCGCATCGGTGACTTATCACGAGTGAGATCAACATCATCTAAATAGTTTCCTTGCATAAGATGTTGTTTTAAGGTTGGTTTAGTCCCTAAAAGGCTTTTATATTCATCTAAAGAGATTACGACGACGGTATCATTCCTGCGACGAATTTGTTGTGGCCCATCTGCTATTACTCGATTTACAAGTTCACTAAAACGATTCTTTGCATCAGCAAGTTTCCATTCTGTCATAAGAACACACTCCTTTTGGCTAGATTAGCTAGATTTATTTTAACATGATTAAAATGGTTTCTCAAGGTGATTGGATTTTTTCTAGAGCTATTGTTACCAAAGTGCCCATTTCTTCGGTGCCAACGGCCGTTTCTTCCACACGCGCCAAATCACCCGTCCGATGACCGGCATTGAGAACATTGGCAACGGCCGTTTCAATTGCCGTCGCTTCAGTGTCTAAATTCAGACTAGAACGCAGCATCATCGCTGCACTCAGCATGGTCGCCAGCGGATTAGCAATACCCTTGCCAGCAATATCCGGTGCAGAACCGTGGATCGGTTCATACAAGCCGATGGAACCTGGCACGCCCAAGGCTGCCGAGGGCAGCATCCCCAACGAACCGGTGATCATCGAAGCTTCGTCCGACAAAATATCGCCAAACAAATTGCCCGTCACAACCACATCAAAATCAGCAGGGCGGTTGATCAAATGCATCGCCATCGCATCGACCAAGATGACTTCATATTCGATGTCTGGATGCTCATTGGCGACTTCTTGCGCGACTTCGCGCCATACCCGTGAGGTGACTAACACATTGGCTTTGTCGACCGATGTGACCTTCTTTTTACGTTTGGCGGCCAGATCAAAAGCGATTTCGACGATACGACGGATTTCCATTTCGTTGTAGCGCATCGTATTGAATCCTTCGCGACCATGGTCACCGTCGAAGCGATCCTGTGGTGTGCCAAAATAAATGCCGCCAGTCAGCTCACGCACAAACATAATATCCACACCGCGCACTTTTTCAGGGCGCAGTGGGCTGGCATCGGCTAGCGCATCAAACACCTTCACCGGGCGCAAATTGGCAAAAGCGCCTAACGCTTTGCGCAGGCCTAACAATCCTTGTTCAGGCCGCACTTTTGCGCGTGGATCATCCCATTTAGGGCCACCAACCGCGCCCATCAAAATAGCATCACTGTTTAGACAGGCTCCCAAAGTATCCTCAGGCAAAGGTACACCCTTTTCATCAATGGCGATACCGCCAAATAATTGTTCGTTGAAGTTGAAGTTGTGATTGTATTTTGCAGCTACAACTTCTAACAGCTTGCGTGTTTCCGCAACAATTTCTGGCCCGATACCATCGCCGGGCAATAAGGTGATTTTAGCTTCCATTTATGTTAAGTCCTTTAGGTTTTCGTGTTGTAACTATCCGGCTCGGTCAGAAGACACGGCCAGAGCACCTGAATAGTTACTTCATGTTGATTGAATCAAGCTGTCATAAAGAAATAAATTGCCCGCGTCCTTCTGAACGCAGCGATGCGCAGTGAAGAATCTCAAATTTCTCGTTATTTAACGCCGTCAAGATACTTCACTTCGTTCAGCATGGCACATTGCAATGCATAATTGTTATCCTGCTTTTATGTCGGCAATTTGCCCATGAGAGCATTCGATGAGCTGTTCTGGTTTGATGGCGAACACTGCGAAGGGCGTGCCTGCTGCGGCCCAAACGATTTCGAATTCCATCAAATCAGCGTCGATGTAAATTGGCAGCGGGTTTTTGTGGCCGAAGGGCGGCACACCGCCAATGCTAAAGCCGGTTGCTTCCTTGACTGCAGCAGCGCTGGCACGTTTGATCTTCTTGCGCCCAACACCTATTAAGGTGGCCAATTTGCGTGTATCAAGCTGATTTGAACCAGAGACTAGAGCCATGACGGGGTGTTCATTCGCCGAAAAACAAAGGCTTTTCACTATTTGGGCCACGTCGCAACCAATTGCATCAGCTGCTTCTTGGGCTGTTCGTGTGGTTTGGTCGAATTCAACGATCTCGATATCAAGACCGAGATCGCAAGCCGCATTGGCTACTTTTTGGGCTGATGGGTGCATAATTCATAAACTCTCAGGTTAGGAGCGCATATTCCATGCTATCCACCAATGCACGCCAACTGGCTTCGATGATGTTGGGGCTGGCGCCGATGGTAGACCAACGACGTGTGCCGCATTTGGTGTCGATGAGGACGCGCGTGGTAGCGGCCGTTGCATTATCACTGTCTAAAATACGGACTTTATAATCAACCAGGCTGACACCACTAAGCTGCGGATAAACATCAAGCAGCGCTTTACGCAGAGCGGCGTCTAGTGCATTGACCGGCCCGTTGCCTTCAGCCGCTGTGTGCATTAATTTAGGTCCAACACGCACTTTCACGATGGCCTCGGCTGAAAAGCCACGACTACGTTTGCGTTGGACTATGACCATAAAGTCAACCAGTTCAAACGGAGGCACATAGGCGGGATGCGTGCGGCGTAACATCAATTCAACGGATGCTTCTGCACCTTCGAAGGTGAATCCTTGTGCCTCTAATTTTTTGATTTGCCCCAATACATGGCCTACATCTAGACTTTCGGTATCCAAATTGAACTGATCGGCTTTATCAATAATATTGCCACGTCCAGAAAGCTCGGATACGACACTGCGCTGCTGGTTGCCGACCAAAGTTGGGTCAATATGTTGGTAGCTCTCGACATTTTTCAACATGGCAGCGACATGAATGCCGCCTTTGTGGGCAAATGCACTGGTACCGACATACGGCATATGTGTATCAGGGGTCAAGTTAGCAACCTCAGCTACGTAGCGTGACAGTTCAGTCAGTTCTTTCAAGTTTTCATCTGGCACACAAGTGTAGCCCATTTTCAACTGTAAATCTGGAATGATTGTACATAGATTGGCATTCGCTACCCGTTCGCCATACCCATTTATGGTGCCTTGCACATGATTCGCACCCTTGTTAACAGCTGCCAACGTATTGGCCACACCACAGCCGCCATCATCATGTGTATGGATGCCAATGGGCGTTTTGCCAATGCGCTCTTTTACTTCAGCCATGATTTCTTCGATTTCCCAGGGAAGCGAACCCCCATTTGTGTCACACAAGACGACACAATCTGCGCCTTTGACCGCTGCAGTTTGCACTGTTGCTAAGGCATATTCTGGATTGGCTTTGTAACCATCAAAGAAATGTTCGGCATCATAAATGACTTCTTTATCCTGACTTTTACAATAGGCGACACTATCGCCAATCATGGCCAGATTTTCGTCCATTGTGGTTTCTAAAACGTCAGTGACATGTAAATCCCAACTCTTGCCAACGATTGTGACCACAGGTGTGTTGGCATCTAGCAGAGCCTTGATATTTGCATCATCTTCTGGTTTGCTGTTTTTACGGCGTGTGCTGCCAAACGCCGCGATTTTGGCATTTTTTAAGCCTAGAGAGGGTGCGCGTTGAAAAAACTCAACATCTTTGGGGTTTGAGCCTGGCCAGCCACCTTCAATATAATGCACACCAAACTCGTCCAATTTACGGGCGATGCGTAGTTTGTCTTCCAGAGAAAGTGAGATACCTTCACGTTGTGTGCCATCACGTAATGTGGTGTCGTAGATGAAAACTTGAGACATGAGGATTGTCCTTAACAAGCTGGTCAGCAGGTCAGGCAGTCAGCATGTCAGCAAGCTTTTGGCTGACTAGCTGACATGCTGACCTGCTGATGCGCTTATGCTGTGTTGACGCGTGCTGGATGGGTTTTTTCGTAGGCAAGCACGTGTTCTTGTTGTTTTTGTAGGTAGCCGAGTTGGTCGATGCCTTCGAGGAGGCAGGTTTTGCTGAAATCGTCAATGGGAAAACCAATTGAACGGCCGTCTGGCAATGTCAGCGTCTGTGTGGCCAGATCAATGTCTACGGTCGCAGTTGGGTCTTCTTCGACCAGGCTGAGTAGTTGTTGATGGGTTTGTTCATCCACGATGACGGGCAGCAGGCTGTTTTTGAGGGAATTGTTGCGGAAAATATCAGCAAAGCTGGTGCTGATCACAGCGCGAAAGCCATAATCGGTTAATGACCAGGGGGCATGTTCGCGGCTCGACCCGCAGCCGAAGTTGTCGCCTGCCAACAGAATTTGGGCGCCTTGGGCTTCTGGTTTGTTCAAAGGGAAATCAGGATTGGGTGAGCCATCTTCAAGGTAGCGCCAATGGTAAAAACATTGTTTGCCTAACCCTTTTTTGCTGACAGTTTTGAGGAAGATGGCCGGGATGATTTGGTCTGTGTCGATATTTTCGGTGGGTATCGCCACCATGTGGCTGTTTAGTTTGGTGAATGGTTGCATAGGTTTACTCCGTATTGCGTATTGCGTATTGCGTATTCCGTTACGCTCTACGCACTACGTTTATAGCGTTCTGACATCGGTGACTTTGCCGGTAACGGCCGTTGCTGCTGCTGTGAGCGGGCTTGCCAAAAATGTACGGCCGCCTTTGCCCTGCCGCCCTTCGAAATTGCGGTTGCTGGTAGAAACAGCATATTGCCCTGGTTCCAATTGATCGCCATTCATGGCGATACACATTGAGCAGCCCGCTTCACGCCATTCGGCACCCGCGTTTTTGAATATCGTGTCTAAGCCTTCCGCTTCAGCCTGTTTTTTGACTTCTTGTGAACCAGGGACAACCATCAAACGTACACCTTCTGCAACGCGACGGCCGTTCATAATTTCTGCCGCTTGGCGTAAATCTGAGATGCGTGAATTGGTGCAGCTGCCGATAAAAACGACATCGACTGGATGTCCTTGCAGCGGTTTACCCGCTTGCAAATCCATATAAGTGAGTGCTTTTTCGATGGTGTTTCGTTCGCTGATGTTGCCAATTGCCAT
>CAYGMR010000122.1:9974-12612 GCA_964350725.1 uncultured Ardenticatenaceae bacterium
GAGGCACTGATTTTCATGCCCATGCCTGGATTAGTACCGTAAGTGATCATTGGTTCTAATTCATCAGCATTGATGGTGATTTCTTTGTCATAGGTTGCACCGGGGTCCGTGGCCAATTCGCGCCAGGCCGCAACGGCAGACTCCCACGCGGCACCCTGGGGTGCGTGGGGTTTGCCCTTCAGATAGGCAAAAGTCGTCTCATCAGGTGCGATCAGACCCGCACGTGCGCCGCCTTCGATGCTCATATTGCAGATGGTCATGCGTTGTTCCATCGTCAGGTTGCGAATGGCCTCGCCACGATATTCAAATACATGTCCTGTGCCGCCACCCACACCGATTTCAGCTAGCAAAGCGAGGATAATGTCTTTTGATGTACAGCCTGCGGGTAAACGGCCGTTGACATGCACCGCATAACTTTTGGGTTTAACCTGCAACAAACATTGTGTCGCTAACACATGTTCAACCTCAGAAGTGCCAATGCCGAATGCCAAAGCACCAAAAGCACCATGTGTGGCTGTGTGGCTGTCGCCACAAACGATGGTCATGCCTGGTTGTGTCAAGCCCAATTCAGGCCCGATCACATGCACAATGCCCCGATTAGGACTGTCCATGCCAAAAAGATTAATACCAAAATCGGCACAATTCTTTTCTAGGGTGGCAATTTGTTTGGCGGCAATCATATCTTTGATGGGCACACCGATGGGCGTGGTGGGGATGCTGTGATCCATGGTGGCGATGGTTTGAGACGGCCGTCTAACCGATAGCCCCCGTTCGCGCAAACCAGTAAACGCTTGCGGTGACGTTACCTCATGCACCAAATGCAAATCGATATAGAGTACCGCTGGACTGCCTGGCTCCTCGATTACGACATGGTTATCCCAGATTTTATCAATAATTGTTTTGGGTGTCTTCATATAATTCCTCTAATATTTAGTATTCTGTAACAAAAGAAGTTCAACTTCTAATAACTTTAGTGACAGTGTATTTAGTATTCTGTTAAATAAATATTTTAACGTGTCATTCTGAACGTAGCGGAGCGTAGTGAAGAATCCCAATTGCCACTTCTTTCCACTGTCAGTTTCGGGATACTTCGCTTTGCTCTGAATGACATAACATAGTTATGTCATTTAGTTAATCCACGCTTCTTATTGTTTGATACCTGCAAAAACTGCCAATTCAAAAATTTTTAAATAACAGTCTACATTTACAAAGCCTATTTCGCGTAGCCAATCGCATTGATCCTCAACCGGCGCTAAAATATTGGCATATTGATCATCGGTATTGAATAATGTCTGTATAATTTCTTCGCGAGATTGCACAGACCCTGAGCGGTGTTGATCTGCTACGATTGAATCAATAAATGCTTCATCAAATAATTGCTCACCCCAAGGTGTGTGGGATGCAACATGCTCGATGTTGACAAAGATTCCGCCAGGGGTGAGCAGGTTGAATATTTCCGTATACAATTCCAGTTTGCGTTTATCTGGTTGATGGTGGATAGAAAAACCAGACACGATCACATCAAATTGGCTCGAGTTGCCTTGCGAAAAACTATCAGTCCAATCCTGTTGACCATAATCTACATGCATGATGTTTGTGCGTCCAGCATAATCTGCAAGGCGTAATTGTGCGGCTGTAAGCATTGGTTCAGAAAAATCGATAAATGTCGCTTCTGCTTGTGGATATTGGTCAAGCAAAACCTGACCAAGAATGCCATCCCCACAACCTAAATCCAAAATTTTTGTCACATTTGCTGGCGCGGCATGTACCAGGCGCAGCATGACATCTAACTGTTCTGCTGCTAATGGAATTGCCCCACGTACACCAGTCAAATAGTGTTGGACGACATCCTTGTTTTGCCAGATTGTGTCATTGATCGCCATGCGTAACCTTAACCAGCCGGGGCTCTTCA
Organism: uncultured Ardenticatenaceae bacterium; assembly: GCA_964350725.1. Lineage (GTDB taxonomy): Bacteria > Chloroflexota > Anaerolineae > Promineifilales > Promineifilaceae > JAACFF01. The sequence goes on from CAYGMR010000122.1 coordinate 11,887, forward strand.
GTAGTCCTGTTTTCGTTGTCATTCTCACGCAGGTGGGAATCCGTTTTCACCTGCAGCGAGAATGGATTCCTGCCTGCGCAGGAACGACAGGTTGACTATTGAAAAACCGTGTTTAACCAGCAACCATTTCAACAGCACTGGATTCTTCTTCGCGTGCTGCCAACATCTTATTGAGAGCACTCAAGTAAGCGCGTGCGCTGGCGACAACGATGTCCGTGCTGGCGCCATGACCGCTGAATGTGCGGGCTACTGGTTGATTCGTTTGTGGATTAAATGCGTATTGACTTTCGCCGTTATAAGGTTGAATACGAATTGTGGCCTCAGCAACGGCATCTAATCCTTCTGTTACCGCGTTGATGTTAAACTCTGTCAATCTGTTTTTTACACCGACAATCCGATTGATCGCTTCATAGGCGGCATCAACAGGTCCCGTTCCTAAAGCTGCATCGCGATAATCTTTGCCATCGGGCCCGATCATATGCACCGATGCGGTTGGAATGCTGTGGTCACCGCAAGACTCCTGAATCTTTTTGAGCTTCCAAATTTCGGGTGGTTGGTAAATCTCATCAGCAATAATGGCTTCAATGTCGGCATCCGTGACAACTTTTTTCTTGTCAGCCAGGCGCTTGAAACGCTTAAAGGCGATATCGATTTCTTCCTTATTTAAATTGTCGTACCCCATTTCTTATAGTCGGACGCGGAAAGCGTGTCTGGCAGAATGTTTGC
>CAYGMR010000123.1:0-9282 GCA_964350725.1 uncultured Ardenticatenaceae bacterium
TAGTCCCGCGCCGCCATGGACACGATCGCCGACCAAAACAGTATTGCCGCTTACCGAAACGGTATTGAACACGGCAGCGCCAGTGGCATCATTGGCCAGACCCGCGCCATTACCGTCGACGCTGCCTGGGTCGAGCGTATTGCCATAGATGTCTACGTTTTCCAGGGTAAGCATGCCGCTGTTGTAGATGCCGCCGCCCTGTATGGCGCTGCTGTCAGCGACAACCGCGTTATTGAGGATAGCGCTATTCGACAAGGTCAGCGTGCCGCTGTTGTGGATAGCGGCACCTTTTTCAGTCGCGTTATGGCCGCGAATGATCAAGTCAGCGCCGTCAACCACTGCATCGGCCGCGATCATAATGCCAGCACCATTGTCTGCATTGCCGTCGATGATACTGAGTCCTGATAGCGTGACATCTGCGCCGCTTATATTGAATATACGGCCGTTGCCCCCACCACTTACTGCCAACATATTCGCCCCTGGCCCTGTGATAGTTACATCATCTGTAATCGTTATTTCACCACTTGTAAGCAAAATCGAGCCAGAAAGACCTGGAACAAAATCGATCGTGTCCGCCCCTGGCGAAGAGTTAGCGGCCTTGACCGCTTCGCGCAGCGAACAATCGCTGGCATCGCAAAGGCCGTCATCATGGTCGTCAAGCGTGGTAACCACACCTAGCGCAACGCGCATGACTTTGCTTGCGCTGGCACCGAATGCAGATGGCCCAAAGCCAGTATATTTCGCACGAATTATGGGGGCCACTCTCACTGGCTCCACTGTTTCAAGCGCAGTCTGATTTGCCTCGGAAAGTGCTGCTGGCGATTTTGAAGATGTATTGGCAGCGACTGTGTTTTGAATGCCAGCGTGTATGAACTGAATGACACCTCGTGAAAAGCTGACAAAACGCTGCATCAGGTTTTGTGAACTGACGGGCGTAGTCTCGCCGGGAGCCACAATTGTGGCCACATTTGCGTCCACATTAGTCTGCGCGCGTGTTTGTGGCGGCAGATCATTCGCCGCTATGGTACCGCTTTGCCGTTCTACGGCACCGATGTCACAAATCGCAATGGTGTCATCATCGCCATCCTGCGGTCGCACGATACCACGTTGGTCGGTGAGTTCGCAGCTGCCACCATTGCTGCCAGCATCGATCGCTGGGCTACCGACGAGCAGCGCGTGGGTCTGGGTACTGCCGCCGTTGTTCTGCAGCGGTCCCAGCAATGGCACAATCGGATTACTGTCTGTACCGAGGAGATCGCCTGTGCCCCCTGTGGGCCAATTACAGGTGCTGCCAAGATTACCCACAAGGTTAAACCCATTGGATGTAAAATCACTATTACTGACAGCACAATCTCCGCCCTGACCAGAACGATCTAGGTTGCCGGCGACAAGCGTGTTGGCAATGGTGGAGTTAGCGGTATTAGATGTATAGAACCCCCCGCCGTCGCCAGTGTCATCGATGTCACTGTCGGCAATATTGTTGGTGATGGTGCTGTTATTGAAGATGAAGCCGTTGCCGAAACCGAAGGTTTCTATCGCGATACCACCACCACTCCCTTCGGCATTATTACCGGAGACGGTGCTGTTGCGGACAACGAGCAGGCAGTTGCCACATTCACTGTTTTGATTATAGATACCGCCGCCGTTGTTGCCGGCACTGTTGCCAGAAACTTCGCTATCGATCAACTCCACCTGGCCACTGAATGGGAAATTCACTGCCAAGCCACCCCCGTTGAAATCTGCACTATTGTTGATGATGCGCAGCCGCGTCAGCGTGGCTTCGCCCCGTATCTCCAAGCCGCCACCATCGTCCGAGGCATTGCCATCGGCAATGGTAAGATCGGAGATGGCCGCTACAATGCGATCGATGTAGAAGACGCGGCTCGTATTGTTCCCGCTAATAGTAAGCACGTCAGCGCCTGGCCCAATGACGGTTATGGGATTGTCGATATCCAGTTGGCCCAACGTAAGCACAATCGTACCGACCACGTTTGGCGCAAAGGTAATTGTGTTCGGGTCGGGAGCACTGTTAGCCATACCAATCGCGTCACGCAGCGAGCAGTCGGTCACATCACAGATGCCGTCATCATGGTCGTCGGTGGTGTTGACATTTAGCCCAACGATGGTGGCTGTCGGTGTTGGTGTAAGCGTCGGCGTGTTGGTCGGTGTTGGTGTATTGGTCGATGTCGGCGTATTGGTTGGCGTCGGCGTATTCGTGGGTATGGGCGTGTTGGTTGGTGTATTGGTTGTTGTCGGTGTATTGGTAGGGAGTGGCGTGGCCGTCGGTTGGAGATAGTAGCCGAAATTGCCGATTTGGTTCTCGCCCGCGCAGGGAGTGACATCCACAATCAATATATTGTCGGGATTATCAGGATCCGGTGTCGTCAAGACCGCGCCGTTAGGTAAGGTGTTGGGCACTACGACAAAGTACCGCCCCCAGGTCAGGTTACTGACCTGGAATAGGCCGTTCGCGTCCGTGGTTGCCTCAAGGCTGGACGAAAGAAATGAGATGGTCACGCCCGGTATACCGGGCTCATTGTCGTCCACGCCATTACGATTCAGGTCGTCAAAGACTTTACCGCTGATTGTACCGTTCCCATTTACGTTACAGGGGGTGGACGTCATGGTGGGCGTATTGGTGGGTGTGAGTGTGATTGTCGGCGTGGCTGTATTGGTGGGTGTTTGTGTGATTGTTGGTGTGGCCGTGTTGGTGGGTGTGGGAACGGCCGTACTCGGCAGATACGCCAGAGTCAGATTGCTGGCATTTGTCACAGCACCTTCCAGGAATATGGTGTTGTTCGTGGGTGAAGGTGGAATACCTTTCACGAAAATTCTTTGAGAAAAGTCAGTCGAGTACAATTTGTGTTCGACGACATCCACCGCAATTGAATTAATAAGAGAACCTGAAATAAATTCGGGGGGGTCTATGCCGGTCATATCGGGCAAAAGGGTAGCGCGGTGTAAGTTGTAGGGGGCGTTAAAATAAAGCTGCCGCGCACCACTGTCAATCGCTAAACCTGGGCGATAGACATTGCTTATCAAGAATTGTGGATCAGACCCATCCAATTCAGCACGCAGGACATTATTGCCGTCGCGCCAGAACATCTGGAGCCCAACAGTGTCGAGTACAAGCTCAGTATTCGCGGTTTGTGGAGTTAATAGAAGTTCGACATTTCCGCCGTCTAAATCAGCCCGGTAAATACCTGGCGGCTCTGGGGTGCGGTTCGGGTCACCATTTGTGCGCCAATAGATTTTCCCACCGCTGCTGTCTACTTCGATAGTAGTCGGATTATGCTGATCCTGCACAATTTCAGTGGCGTTTGTGCCATCAAGATTGGCACGGTGAATTGTACCATCACACTGCGTCCAGTAGAGCCATTCATGTTCCGGATCAACGGCAACATCTTGTGGACAATCATTAGCCGCTTCAAAATCCCATCTGTGTTTATCGCTGAGACGAACCACTTTGATTCCTGTTGGATGGTTCCAAATAAGCACCTTGTCCAGGCCTGCAGGAATCGGCGTGGCCGGCAGCTCGGGACGCGGCGTGCGTGTTGGTGTGTTTGACGGAGTAGGTGTAATACCTCTCACGAGGTTATTCGTATTGTTGTTGATTGTATTTGTATCCGGCTGGCTGCTGCTAACCTCGGCCAGGTTTTGAATCTGACCCACAGAGTCGATCCCGCCTTGGACGCGGATCAACACATCAACGCCCGCGCCTGAGTCAATCGGGGCTAACGCGCATTGGAACAGCGTACCAATCGGGGCGGCGCATGTTTCGCCGCGCGTTGTCGTTGCCGAAAGGAAGGTTACATTCGCTGGCAGCGTGTCGGTGACGATGACCTCACTGGCGGTCACCGCCCCATAATTGCGCACGGCGAGGGTATAGGTTAACGCGTTGCCAGCGGTGATCGTGTCTGCTGAGGCCGTTTTCTCAATCCACAAATCAGGATTGCTCGTGGCTTCAGGTTCGATCAGGACAAAGGCGACTCCTTTGACATTCCCGATATCAATCTCGGCTCGGTAGCAATAACCGCCGCCGCCCTGATTTTCTACAGCTTCAGGGGTTGTACAATCACGATACAGACCACCGCCGCGTTTGGCATAGAACAAGGTTCCATCAGGGGCATAGGCGATTAAATCAGTAGTTACACTACTTTCAGCGCCAACTTCCAAGTGAGTTGCAGGGGTAAATGTGGAGGTAACCACTTCTCTAATATTGGCAGAACCAGGTATGGGGGGTTGCAGAGCACCTGCCACATAAACATCCACCACTGGGTCTCCGTCATAATTGATGTGACACCCCTCTTCATAATAAGCGCCTGCGCGTAATTTACAGGTTGCATATAATGAGAAGTAGACTCGGCCGGTTTTGGGATTCACCGTCACATCACGGAAAGTATGCAGGAAATCTGGCGTACCGGGATAGCTATCTATCACATCTTCCAACGAAGCGGCGACCGTTTGATTGCTGCCATCTGGATTGGCTTTGTAAAGCGTTTTGCCTTCTACCCAGTAGAGCACGTTGCGCTCTGTGTCAAGCGCAATTGAGAATATGCCCGCACGTGTAACAAGCGGTTCGATGCCGCTGCCGTCGAGGTTGGCACGCTTAATCTTACCTGGCTCATTCCAGTAGAGCTTGCCCGCAGCCGAGTCTACATGGATGCGACGGGGCGCAGCGAGGCCAGTGATAATTGTCTCAATATTGGTACCATCAAGGTTAGCACGCCTGATTGTAGTTGCTTCGACCCAATACATTTGCTGGCGCTCAAGGTCTACCGCAATGCCGCCAGTTGGCTGCACATTTGTTGTTGTGGCATCGAGAATAGTATGGTGGGCAGAGCCATCAACCGCCGAGGCACGCTGAATACCGGCACTGGATGTATAATAGGCCGCATATTCGGAGGGGGTGGTCGCTGAGCAGTTGCCGAAGATGTCGCAGGCTTGTATGGAAATATCCGTTGTTGGATAGTCATCTACAAGGCAATCGAGTACGGTTTTGTTGAGGCGGCTAGGCTCGCCAGGGCGTGTCAGCGTATTGTAAAAGTTATCGCCATAATGCTCAACAGAGTCGCCGCAGGTTAATAGCAGGCTGTCACTATCCAAATTTAAGTCTTCGGCCGTGGCCGTGATTTTATAGCGCGACATGAAATAGGGTTCAATTGTGATTTCAAGGCGTGGTGGTGCGATATCAATCTCACCGCGCCAAGCCGACCACTCAAAACGGTCGTCATTGCGATTGCCTAATACATCGGTGGCGGTCAGATCGATTGAGTAATTGCCTTCTAGCCCATAGGGGATCACGGCGCTCCAACTGGTATTGTTGACACCACTTCCTGAATTGGCTACCGCAGAAAACTGCCATGATTGCGAGAAGCCAAGTATTGAGTCTGAAGATAACTCGATGTCAAATAATTTGAATTCGTCGAGCGACCCAGTGAGTGAGTTGTTTGTGTTCTGTGACGCACGGCCGAAGAGCACGTTGGCTGTGCCGCTGATGGCCGAACTGGTTAAATTGCCGCTGGCCGCCTCTAGCCCATCTATGTAAAGCAAATTGCCGCCGCTGCCCAGGGTTTGGGCAACCATGTGCCAATTGCCGTCTGCATAATTAACATTTGCAGAGCAGATCGTCTCGCGTGCGCCGTTGAGGACGTCGGCACACACGTTGCCACCGCTGAGATATATCTGGCGGTCAATGGTGCCGCCTTGGTTTAGGGAAAAGATGCCGCAGTCCGCGCAGGATGCGTTGAACCAGCCAACTAATGAATAGTTTGAGGCTGGAATGGGCATCCCCGGGACAATGGCGACTTGTCCATTGGAGTTGAAGTGTAATGCTTTGCCAAAACGACCTGGTACACTGCTCTCTGGGCATTGTTGTGCATCGACATCACATAAGGCGTCACGGCCGTTGCTGGACACATCTTTGAAGGAAACGGCCGTTGGTGGATCATCAAAAGGCAAAGCCAGTGACGCATCCGGGTACGTATCAGTGACTTTGTCCCAAGTGAAGGAAATCTCGGCATTTTCAACCCCGGTTTGTATGGCCCCAGTATCACTCACCACACCGCTAATCGTCATCGGCATTGTAATCAGCCTTGCGGTCGTGATATCAAAGCCAGGCACATTAGACCCAGTCAGGTTGAGCGTGGGCGCGGTGTTATCAAGCTCGATTGACCCATTGGCATAGTTCCCTTCTGCTGTGATGTTGCCAGCTGCATCAATCGCACGCACAGCAAAAGTGTAAGACCCTGTCGGATTAATGAGGGGGGAGTTGACCTCATCGAAGCCAGATAATGCATAATCGATCGACCACGTTTCAGTATTATTGGATGTGACAACTTCAGCAAGCTGCCAGCCATTGCCATTGGGAGCCATCAAGACTTCGACTGCCTCGACCCCACTGGTGGTCTGGCCAGTGCCTGGGTCAAAAGCCGTTCCGTTCAGCGGCACACTCCAAAAATCATCAGCATTTTTGACAGCCGCGACAATCAAATTATTGGGCACACTATGGGCTGCAAATGGTGCAAGATCATCGATAAAGATAGTGCTAACAGTAGCCGTCGTTTGGGTATTGCCCACAGCATCCGTCGCTCTCACCGCGATCGAATGTGGTGCGCTGCCCGCAGGCACATCCCATTCATATGCCCAGGTACAGGGCGCATTCCCAGCCTGCTGACAACTGCTAATATCGGCATCGATAAAAGTGCCACCATTGATACTAATCTCAACATCCGTTATGTAAGAGGTCGGGTCACTTGCCGTACCACCAATAATATTGATCGCATTCGAACGTGCTGCATGCGTCAAGGTATTTGCTGTGGGGGCATCATTGTCTATCGTGACCCGCAGCCCTTTGTTCATGCTAAATTGGCCAATATAGTCGGAATCGTAAATTGCAACCAAAAGACTGTTATCAAACTCAACTTCACCTGAACTCGCCCCTGCGCCGATCGTATAATTGATCGTGCGCGTACGCTCGCCTGTAGCCTGCAGATCAAGCATGGTTGGATATTGTCCTCCTCCAAATTGTGGTGGGAAATCACTCCTGAGATTGCCCGTAAGTTGGACAGGGCTTTGCCCTGTTCCTGCACCAGTTATATTGCGTGCGACAACTGTATAAACACCTGTTGTCCCCGCATCAACGAAACCATTATTGTCGGTTATGGCTAAATCTAAAGCAATTGGGCTCGGTGTCAAAGCCTGTGGATGGCTGTTGTTTGTTTTCTCAGTCCAATCAAAATAGCCGTCTAAATCGCTGTCCATCCGGCCTGGATTAGAGGTGACACGCGTCGTCAACCCCGTGCCATAGGTAAATGACCAGCCATCCATTTCTATCTTATCGGGCAAGCCATCGTGATCACTGTCAATCTGGGTTGGATCGCTGCCACCAACTAACTCGTCGTAATCCAAAATGCCATCGTTTTCACTATCCGCGGCCACTGGATTTGTACCTTTGTCGGATTCGGTCTGATCGGGCACACCATCACTGTCCGTATCAATTAAGAATGGATCGCTGCCCCAATCCAGTTCGAATTCGTTTGATAGGGTGTCGCCGTCACTATCAAATTGGTCCGGAAAAACGGGATCATTGGTTTTCGGACGTGGGTTTGCCCAATCGAACTGAATAAATTCATCAAATGTTGCGGGGAAGACATCAAAGACAAAGTTATCGGTGTAGTTGGTTCTGCTTTTACCCTTGATTTTCTGGGAACTGCAAGTGAAGGTAAAACAATCGTAGCCCCAACTGGCGTAGCTGATGTTTAAATAAAGATCGTTGCGTTGATTCGTGCCCGCCACCAGCGTGACTGGCTCGCTGCTTATAGTGTTCACAACATCACCCTTCCAAAACGAACCCCCTTTGGCATACTTATGAATTGCGACATTTTGCCAGGAATAATACATGTCACCAATGCTGGCGCCGGGATAATCTTTTTTATCTGAAGTCAGCTTGTAGCGGAAGCTTGTATCGCGCAAAGACGAGGAACTAAAGAGGATATCTAAATAGTCCAACACAGGCCCATTCGATGGCACTTTTTGAAAGATTTTGGTTGTGAACTGGGCATCATATGAAAGCACGTTACCCGCGCGAAAGCCCAGGTCTGGATTTTCAAGATTCTGGACAAAATAGCCGATTGACACAAGGTCAGCCTCATCATTTTCGTCTTTATGCTTGAAATTGATCGTGGCGTCGCTGCTATAAAGAGCGTCTGTCAGTGCTTCAACCAGCGAACCACTGATTGTAAAACAGGCACCTTGCTCACCGGCCGCACAGATCGCGGTCATGAGGATATCGAAAAAGGCAACGATCCCCACTAAAATAAAACCAACGATGCTGAGGCTGAGAATGAAAAAGGCAAGGGCAACAATTGTCGACGAAATGGTTGTCACTGCGGCCATATTAAAGCCAATCGTGCCAGCTTTAATGGAGCCTGATGCGACTTGGTAAAGAAAGAACCCGTAGATCACACCGCCCTGTAACAGTAAGCCAAACGCGCCAGCAGAATGGGATTGCCCAATGAGTGTGCTGGAGGAACCCAACAATTTCGCAGCGCCTGTGAGTCCCCCACCGACCTGCGTGATGAGACGGCTAACTTGAATAGCCGGCAAAATGACACCCAGCGTAACGGCCGCAAAACTGAGCAGGATTGAGCTTGCCAAAGCCACGTCGCTGTCGCCAGTGATACCGGCAACGACGGCAAAACTCGCACCCACCACAAGGCTGCCAAAGGCCAATGCACCGACGCTCATAAAGCCGACCCTGGAGAGCCCTTTTAGCTCCATGCCATCTGTAAAAATCTGGTTGCTATCTAATGCACCCACCGGTGTGTCTCCAAGGTCTGTGCCCTTTAGGGCGCCGAGATATTTATATGTGGGAGTAGGATCCACAAACGTATCGAACCACAGTTTGTTGATCAAAATTTTTGTCACCTTAGCGCCACCTGTGAATGTTGAACTAACGATACCAGCATGCCCTGTATCATCGACAAAATTAACGTCAGCCACGGTGGGGGCCGAGCCGACTTGGACAACGTTGCTGATACCACCATTCATCAGAGTGTAATAGATCTGGGCAACGGCAATTTTGCCATCAGCCACCAACGGCGGGTCGTTCGGATCGATCGTTGCCGCCAAACGTCGATCTAGTTCCTGCCAATATTCAGCCATATTGACAGATTGCCAACTCACGCCGTCGTATTTAAATGGGGCCCAATTCAAACTGGCTGAGGTGTAAATGGGATTGCTGGCCTCGGCATTAAAGTCCACAGTCAACTGATTGCCACT
>CAYGMR010000123.1:9292-12516 GCA_964350725.1 uncultured Ardenticatenaceae bacterium
ACTCCATGGGATTCCGGTGCCCACGCCTTGCTGAGAAAGGTTAGCGGCACGGAAGCGTTCTTCACGCGCAAAGAGGATCGTCGGGATCATAGCTGGATTGGTGTCCCAAGCAGAAGAAAATTTGTCGTTCAAGACGGAAATTGTGTCGGTCATGGCCAGAGTCGCTATGGCCAGATCACGGTGTGCGTAGGAGAAGTTTTCCACGCGCAGGATATTGGGGATCGACCAGCGTTGTACTTCTGATATGCTGCCGTTTTGCAAGCGGTCGAAGCGGTCGGCAATTGTGGGGGCGTTTATGTTATTGCCGTTTGAGTTACGGCCGTTGACAGTCAGATCCGGTTTGCCATCCCTAATACATGTACCATTAATCCGCGAATCACAGTCACGCACAGTCAAAAACACGCGATCCAACCCACTGGCCAACGCTGTCAGCGCAAAGTCGTCCTCAAGATCCGTGTCCACAGCCGGGTCTTCATAAGCCAGGGCAACATCAATGCCATTATCTTCACGCACATTGAGTGCAGTCAGGTTGAAATCCTCGTAATAGGTATAAACCGTCTGTGTCTGGTTGTGATAATCAATACCGTCCTTTTCGTAGGAAGTACAAATCGCACCGTCGGTCTCCTGACAAACATCTACCAGCATCGACACCAGCCACACCAAGCGTACCTGATGGGCGCCGCCCCATGTTGAATCTGGTTGGTAAAGCATCTTGGCATAAAAAGCGACACGGCCGTTGGTATTGGGGTCATTGACAAGCTGCAGGGGAACATAAGCCACTTGAGCACCGCTGCCATCGAGAGACTTCACAGCAATGCCACCAAAAGCGTTTAATTCATCCTGTGAAGGCAGCGTCGTGCTGCCTGCGGGCACGCGAATTTCAAGCATCGGCACCAGGCGGATATCGCCGTTGTCATCAGGTGACATCGTGCAGTTTGCTTGACCTGACTGTTTACAAACATCGAAAAAGGTTTTGTTTGGCGAATCTGGGTCGCGTTGAATTTGACCTTCGTTGTCATCGGGCCAGTCAAATACATTGAACGCCTGTGAAAGGTGGGTATCCAAAGTTGGTCGTAATTGGAATTCAACGTAAGTTGGTTTATCGGGTTGCAAGCCATCAACGACAAGCGCGAATGGGTTGTCCTCACCAAAGGTGGTGCTGCTGACGCTAAAGGGCGAAATATCGATAATATTTGGTACGCCATCGCCATCAAGATCACGATCCATAACGTCTGGCGTGCCATCGCTGTCCTTATCTATGGCGCAGTTGCGTTGGTTCGTACTGGGGTTCTCTGGGCATTTTTGTCCATCGGGAATCGAGTCTCTGAGTGTGCTGACTTCGTTAGGATCGGTGTACCAAGTCTTCCCGCTAAAGGCAAAACCAATGACTTCCTGGTTATCGCTGATTCCATCATTATCAGAGTCGGCGATCTCAGGATCGGTGCCTAACAAATCTTCTTGGCATTTGACTAAGCCGTCATTGTCGTTGTCGCTTGTATCCGTGCAAGGCGGTGTCGTTTGCGCCACCGGTGCGGCAACAGTCGTTGGTGCCGACGCAAATGTAGGCAGGGTCAATTTGGAAAGATTTGTCGCGTCACGTTGGGGGGGGGCTTTTTGTTTAGTAGCGGTATCCAGCGGACTCACATGTGGATCAAAACTTTCGGCCTCCGCCCGTATGATGTCATTGACTTCTTGCGTGACAGTCTGCTGTTGTTGCTGGGCTTGTTGTGCTGTCGCTTGCGCTTGTTGGTCATCTGTAAATGCGGAAACCTGATGCACCTGCAGCAGCGGGGTCACCAACATGGAGATAATGATAGTGAGCACAATAATATTATAGGCACGCTCAGGGTTTTTGCGGACAAGAAATAATCCGGCTATGGAGATGAATGCCAATGTTGCCAGCGTGGTCAGCGAATCCAAAACAGTGGACAGCGCAGTGCCAAGTGTGTGGCGCAATGCGGCCGGAATCCCCGCGAATTGCTGTGCGTCGGCATAATTGTGAAAATCGGTCGTGATCTGGATGTCAGTGCGATGATCTTCTTTGCCTTGTGGCGGAAATTGTGCGGTGATGATCTGCCGCATGGGCAATCCATCTGTGCCCACCCACAACTCACCCGTACCGGTCATCTCGTTGTAGATTTCAGGCAAACCCAGATTCACACCAGCAGGCAGTTTGCCCTCCTGGGCCAGACGCGCTTGTAGTTGGTCGCGCGCATAAGTGGCATAGCTAGGGCCATCGAGATCAAAGGTGTAACGGGTAAAAGAAATGCCTTGGCGTGCTTCCGCACCATTGTTTACAACGTTTGTGGCACCAGATAGATAAGTAAGAAAATCACCTTCGGGGGCGATCGAACTGGACATATCATCGATTTGTGTCCAGTCCTCATTACTACGGCGTGCAAGCGCGACACCCTTTTCGACCTTAAATTGTGTGGCAGTACGGGGATCGAGGACAGTGCCGCCCTGGTCCCAGAGCAGCATTTCAAATGTGCGTTCGGACGGATCAGGAGCGGTGAGACCATCAGTGGACCCTTCGATGTGATAGGTGTATTCGCGGCTGGCGCGCCCAATATTAGCAGTCTGCGCAAGTGGAATGGCAACCTGGGTAATATCGGCGCGGAACGCATAGCCACCCGTGTCACGAGCATCTTGCCATGCCTGTTCCAGGCTATTTTCTGCAAATGAGCTTTTGAAAAGGCCTATTGAATTTAGGCTTTCGAATAGGGGCGTCTGCGCAGAAACATCATATAGGTTGTTGGCCACAAACCGCAGGGATAAAAGTAAGACGAGAAAACCTAAAACCAGAAATGTTTTCCTTGTTCTTACAAGCTTAGAACTTTTGTTGGTACGTCGTTGTTTTTGAATGTTCATAAACAGTTCCTATATCTCCTGCTAAGAGATGTTCCATATCAATTTCACGAACTTTTTGGACACTCAGCCGCTCACAAAGAATTTCAGTCCCTGGAGAAGATAATTGCCAATTACACTATTTGGTTTATATTGCGCAATAATGTGGATTTAAACTTAATTTGGTAGCTTGACTTGCACCTTTTGTTAATTCTAGCCTTAAGAAAAAATTTAATCCAAAAGTGAATCAACAGTAAGAAAATTACCGCATTTTGATCGAAAACAGACTTTTGTACAGGTTTGATTTTTCCAGGAATGTAACAAAATATATTTGAAATGATATTATACCATAGAAAAATATATTAAAGGTTCGGTTT
>CAYGMR010000124.1:0-12492 GCA_964350725.1 uncultured Ardenticatenaceae bacterium
GTTGCTGCTAAAGCAATTTCAGAATCCTCCATTTGTTCAATGGCGGATATCGACAGACTCGCTTCTTGCGTCTGGCTTATCATGGTTGCCGCCATCGCAGCAACTATCGCATCTGCGGCCCCTACCCCAGAGTTCGATCTTTGCCAAAGGACAAAAAGAAATATAAAGAGCAAGAGCGGAATAAACAGCAGTAAAAACCATAAATAGTTGCGTTTCTCCTCTTTTTCGGCCACAGCAACAGGTACAGCATCTAGTTGTGTAGCAGCATAAGCAGTTCCCACTGGGGCTGCATATCTATCACTGGATTCAGCAGCGATGGCCGTTTCTAAAGCTGCCACCAGATGGGCAGCCGATTGATAACGCTGCCCCGGGTCTTTTTGCAGACAGGTGTTGACAACCAGAAGGGTTTGGCTGGAAAGACCCTGGCGATAGCTGTTTAGAGGCGGTTGGGTTTCATACGCTTGTTGGTGCAGAATGGCAATGGCACTATCTGCATCAAAGGGTACTTGCCCAGCAAGCAGTTCATAGAGGACAATGCCGAGGGAGTAGATATCGGAACGGCCGTCAACCGTTTTCCCCAACACCTGTTCCGGCGACATATAATGCGGCGTACCAATGATATTGCCGGTTTGCGTCAGGCGTGTTTCACCCTGAACGGTCGCAATCCCCATATCGGTAAGTACAGGCGTGCCATCTCTGCGCAGTAAAATATTGCTGGGCTTCAAGTCACGATGGACAATACCAGCTCGATGCGCCACATCCAATGCTTGCGCAACCTGTTTAACGAGCCACAGCGCCTGCATTGTCGGATAAACCTTGCCCTGCTCCGCCAACTGCGCCAATGCCTCCTGCAAAGAATCCCCTTCAATATATTGCATGGCAATAAAAGGTTCTTGCGCAGGCGTCAAGCCCGTTTCGTAAATGCGCACAATGTTGGGATGCTCCAGGCGCGCCGCCGCACGCGCTTCGCGTTGAAAGCGCTGCACGAAATCAGCGTCTTTTGCCAAAGACGGCAGCATCACCTTTAGGGCAACCTGTCGTTGTAATGATTCATCAACTGCAAGATAAACAGCAGCCATACCTCCGCTGGCAATATGGCGCTCTATCTTGTAATTACCGATCTTTTGGACATTGGAATCATTTATTGAATTTGTCATATTTCCCCACTAACTGACACAACTATACAGTTTGATTAACAACCCATTGCTCCTGAATAAAAACCTGTTTGATTATACCAGAAAACCCGACACAAATAGAATTTGATCTGTGTGAAAATCGGATTAAAACGTGTTGATATTTCACTATTTGGGTGATTTTTGAACCATGGAGGGCATAAAGAACACAGAGTCTCGGTGGTTTTTTCTCAAATTCTCTGTGAACCCTATCTGCTCTGTGGTGAAATTCCTAAATGTTAACAGAATCTAGCAATCCGACCTACGACCTGTATGCATTTGCGGGCTTCGGCATAAGATCAGTCGATATTGACAGGCAAGCGACTAAACGTTTATGAAACGCAGAGTGCAAACGATTTGTTTTTTGTTATCCTTGAACCGTTATGAAATTAAAAGGCAAGGTATTGGCGCTCGATTTGGGTGAAAAACGGATTGGTGTCGCGGTGAGTGATGCCGCCCGCATTGTAGCTAAAGGATTATGTGTGGTAAAACGTAAATCGCGCCGCGAAGATTTTGTCCGTTTTGGCCGCATTATCGATGAGCAAAAGGTAAATTTATTGGTGATGGGGCTGCCGATTCCATTGAGTGGTGTTGAGGGGCAGCGTGCTGCCTGGGTACGACATTACACGGCCGAATTACAAAACCACATCTCAATCCCCATCGAATTCTGGGACGAAAGCTTTACCACCAAACAGGCTGAAGCCAGTTTGTGGGCACGCGGCAAACGTGGCAAACAAATCAAAGAACGTGTCGACGCTGTCGCGGCGGCTTTCATCTTGCAGAGTTACCTGGACGCTCATGCAGGGCTTGCTCCAACTCCAGAAGAGTTACCAACGGAGGTTGATTAATGGCAACAGAGCCGCTGCGAACGGGGCAACCACCACGCCGTTCAAAAAAGGGGTGTGGATTGGCTTTGCTGCTTCTGATCGGTGCAGCTTGTTTGGCAACGGCCGTCATCACCTATGGTGCGATTCGATGGCAAAGAGATGCTCGCGAAAGTGGTATTTTCATTGAAGATGCCAGCTCAGATTTAGGGTTTTTACAGCGCCTGATGCTCCAAAACAGCCTTGTCAATCAAAGCGAAGCTTTGTTGCTGCCAGCCGGCAGCGGCACAACCCCAATCACATTTACAATTGCACCAGGCGAAACGGCCGATTCTATTCAACAACGCTTACTCAACGATAAGCTGATCATTGATGGAGAACTGTTCCTCAGTTATTTGCGTTTTTATGGATTAGACGGCCGTTTACAAGCAGGTGAGTTTACCCTTGATCCACGCTGGTCAATTCCTGAAATCGCCGCTGTGATCGCTGATGCCGGTGCCCAGAACCAGCAGATCAATATTTTTGCTGGTATGCGTATCGAAGAAACAGCCGCCTATCTGTCACAATTTAATCTCGCCAATGTCGACCCAGCCGAATTTCTAGCCATTGCCCAACGTGAGATACCCTTCGATACCAGCCCATACCCATTTTTGGCAACCTTGCCAGCAGATACATCTCTCGAAGGCTATTTGATGCCCGGTTTATACAGTTTGCCCCCAGACGCCGATGCGACTTATTTAATTCAATTGATGCTGCAAAATTTTGACCGGCAGGTATCGCCAACGACACGCCAAGCATTTGGGGCTCAAGGATTATCCTTACGCGAAGGGTTGACATTGGCTTCGATTATTGCAAAAGAAGCATTGGTTGATGCGGAACGGCCGTTGATCGCAGGCGTCTACCTCAATCGCTTCAATGATGGCATCTTATTGCAAGCGGACCCCACCGTACAATATGCATTGGGCTACCAACCTGCAAACCAATCTTGGTGGAAAAATCCATTAACATTGAACGATTTACAAGTGGACAACCCTTATAATACCTACATGTACCTGGGACTGCCACCTGGCCCAATTGCCAGCCCAGGGCCAGCTTCGATCCGCGCTGCTGCCAATCCAACAGACACCGAGTATTATTTTTTCGTCTTGGATTGTGATGCCAACACAGGCGAACACATCTTTTCTACCACCTATGAGGAGCATCTTGGGTATGCGCAACGTTGTCAATGATTTTTCTAGGAGTAAAAAGCAAGGCATAGGAAGTAAGGGCCTTTCTCCTTATTTCCTACTCTTTGCTTCCCTCCTCACGCTACTGACGCTAACCAACTGCCAAAGCACAACACCTGTTGTCAAAGTTGGTTTGGTTGCCCCGTTTGAAGGGCGTGATCGTGCGATCGGTTATGATGCGATTTATAGTGCGCGGCTGGCGGTGCGCGAGATTAACGCGGCCGGCGGGATTGGCGGTTATCGCGTAGCTTTAGTGGCACTCGATGACAGTGGGGACCCCGAATTGGCACAGGGCACGGCCGAATCACTCGTAATCGATGAAAATGTAGTCGCCGTCGTGGGACATTGGCTGCCACAGACAACGGCCGTTTCTGCCCCCATCTATGCAGACGCAGACCTCGCTTTTTTAGCAGGCGGTCTGTCACCCTACAGCCCCACCGATCCTGCTAATTTGGAACCGGGTTTTGTTGAGCGTTATACGGACGTGACCCCTTTCGATGAACAACCAGGCCCCTATGCAGCCGCCACTTATGCCGCATTCCAAACCTTGTGGCAAACATTTGAAACAGCAAATAACAACAACGGCAGCATCAATCGTCGTTCAGTTCAACAAACGTTACAAAATTCCTCTGCCAACTGATTGCCAATCTGCCCAGATCAATGTAAAAATAGGCTCTAACATAATACCAGAACAAGAAAGACAAATCTTTCTACAATTGCCCCACACATAACACGAGGAGGAATATCATGATTAGGAGATTACTTGGCATCATCATTTTACTAGTTTCCCTGGTAGTCGTAGCTATCTGCGCCGCTGGTGCCTATTACATCGGCCCAACATTAGATTCAGTCGGGGACAGCTTGGACAGCACCTTAGGACTCTCAGAGGACGCTTTAAACAATGTATCGGCAACCTTAGAGCAAACCAAATCAACAATTATCACAGTCAATGAAGGCATTGCAACGGCCGACCAAACTTCTGCAGATTTATCTAAAACCATTGCCGATACTATTCCGTTGATCGAAGGGATAAATGTCATTGTCACCTCGCAAGCGCCAGAAAATATCGAGAATATCCAGGCGGCGATTCCCGATATGGCTGAAGTCGCTGGCGTTGTTGACACCACCTTAACCACATTAAGTAATTTTGGAATCGATGAAAGCTTTAATATTCCTTTACCTTTTGGTAGCGATATTAAAATTCCTTTGCAATTCGATCTCGGTATCGAATATGCACCAACAGTTCCTTTTGACGAGACAGTGCTGTCATTGGGGTCTGGCTTAGATGGGTTGCCCGAACAGATGCGTACGCTTGAAGGTGATTTAGATTTGGCATCCGAAAACTTGCAAGTTGTCAGCGATGACATTCTACAAGCCTCAAATGATTTGGAAGCCGCTAATCAGGAAATTGCTTTATTTATTCCTCTGCTTGATGAATATCTACGTATCATGGATGAAATCATCGCCACAGTCGGCCAAATTCGCACCCAATATAATGCTCAGGTCGAAACGATTAAGACTGCCGGTATGGTCTTGTTTATTTTTATGGCATTGACACAACTGGCTCCCCTGGTTTTTGGCTGGGATTTAATGACGGGTCGTGGCAATGATAAAAAAGATGATGAACCGGAACCAGAAGAACAAGCGGCACCGGTTACCGAGGCAGAGGAAACACAAACAGAAACGGCCGTAACAGAAGAACCTGTGGAAAAAGTTGCAGCGGTAGAAGAAGGCGAAGAACCAAAAACTGATGCGGCCGAAGCAGTAGCTGCTGAACCAGAACCTGTCGCGCAAGCAGAAGATGAGACCGTAATCGAAACACCGCAAGAGGATGCAACCCAAGTCGATGCATCGCAGGATGATACACCATCGGCAGAAGATTAGACCTTACCAATTTTGACGCTATTCAGTGGACGTTATGCGCTAATTTGGGAAGATAGGGCAGCATATGGGATCTAAACAAGCTGCACCATTTATTATTCTCTTTTTAGCAATTGCATGGTTGATTGGATGCAGTGGGGAAACCGCAACCCGCGACGCGGCAACGCCACCTGCATCCATCACCGCTTTCAGTGCCACAGCCCCGCTGCCAACCCCAACGCTGCATCCAGAGATCACGCCGCCGCCGCCACCAACCCCACCGATCACCCCCTCTCCCAATCCAGCCTTGAGCGCAGCAGACTTAAAGTCCCTGGCAACTGTCGAGCCACAGGCAATCGACGAACATCTACACGCCGCAGAAACAGCAATAGCGCATGGCGATTACGACACGGCCGTTTCCAACCTCTACGCCGCCCTCGATCAAACCGAAGTTATCACCCCCAACCAACAAACGGCGGCATTATATGCTTTAGGCACGGCACATTTACGCGACGGCCGTTTCGGTGACGCCGCCACAATTCTCAATCAACTTACCAGCCTAGATGCAGGCGATATACCTTCAGAAGCATACTTTCTGTTGGGTGAAGCCAATACAGCATTAGCAGAATATGATGCCGCGCTCGTCGCTTACGAACAATATCTAATCAGCAATCCAGAAATGGCTGCGTATGCCTATCCACGCATGGCAGAAATCTACCTGGCACTTGGTGAACAAGACGCAGCGCTTGCCGCCTACGAAGCCGCAGCAGAAGGCACAGCTCACCGCATAGTCGAAGTGAATATTCGCCAACAATTGGCCAATTATGCATTGGCTGACGGTAATATCGAAGGCGCAGTCGCCCAATATGATGCCATCCACGACGTTGCCCAAACTGATGCAACCAAAGGATTAGTCACTTACCTAGCGGGTGTGGCACATCTGCAAAATGAAGATACAACCGCAGCCTATGATCGCTTCCAATTTGGACTAGATAATTATCCGAGTGTTTATGAAACCTACGCGGGTCTGGTCGAATTGGTCAAAGCTGAACAACCAGTAGATGAATATCAACGTGGTCTGGTTGATTTTGAAGCGGCAGCCTTTCAGCCTGCCATCGAATCATTTGAGCGTTTGATTGCCACCGATGCGTTCCCATCTGAAGCTTATCTGTATTTGGCCTGGTCTTATGAAGCGTTGGGTGAGTCGGAATCTGCATTGGAAGCCATCGATAAGTATGCCCAATTAGAACCAGAATCTGGATTATTGGAACATGCAAAATTATTGGCACGCTCAGTTGATGCGGAAACGGCCGTTGCCACCTACCTCGAATTTATCGACACTTACCCAGATAGCGAAGACGTTCCATTTGCCTTGTGGTGGGCGGCGGTTTTGACAGAACAATTGGGAGAAGTAGAAACGGCCGTTGACCTCTACACCCAACTCGCAACAGATTATCCCGACAGTCCCAACGCTGCCGAAGCACTCTATAATGCTGGCTGGGCAGCTCACAATAAAGAAGATGTTGAAACCGCATTCAATCTGTGGCAGCAAGCTGCACAGACATACCCAGACAGCAAATTTGGCGCAGCGGCGGCAGTATGGTTATTGCATTCGCTTGAACCCGATGACGACGCTGCCCTGCGACAGGCAACGCGGCTGGCAGCCGACATCACCGCAACCGGTTATGCGGGCTGGCGTGCCCGTGATTTGGCTGCCAACAGCTTACCTTTTGCGCCGCGTCCCGCTTTCACTTTACCAACTGAAAAGTCTGCAACAGCGGCCCAAATGGAAGCTGAGGCGTGGCTGCGGGAATGGTTGGAACTGGATGCAGAAACGGCTATTGATGGCCTATCCCCTGAACTACAAGCCAATGAACACCTAACCATCGGTGAAAAATTATGGCGTTTGGGGCTTTTTCCCGCAGCCATCCTAGAATTCGAAGGGGTGCGCGCCGATTTCGCCGATGATCCCTTAGCCACCTACCAACTCGCCTTATTCTTTCGCGATTTAGGCGCCTACCGATCTTCGATTGGGGCGGCGGAATCATTGCTGGCACAAGCGGAACAAACGGTGTTGGAAGCACCAAAATTTATCGGCCAACTCGCCTACCCAATCCATTACACTGACCTCATTTTGCCAGCCGCCGCCAAATATGGCTACGATCCACGTTTGCAATTTGCTTTGGTGCGCCAAGAAAGCCTTTTCGAGAGCATCGCCCGCTCGGGTGCGGCGGCGCAAGGTCTGAGCCAGGTGATCCCCGACACGGGTGCCTGGATCGCCGAACGTCTGGATTGGCCTGATTATGAAAACGACGATCTCTTCAAACCCTACGTCGGCATCACGTTTGGCGGCTATTATTTAAGAGAACAACTTGATGCTTTCAATGGTGATGTCCATGCAGCGCTCTCTGCCTATAATGCAGGGCCTGGCAATGCCGCTCGTTGGTATGAAACAGCCGGTAGTGACATCGATTGGTATCATAATATAGTCGACTTCCCCGAAACCCGCCTCTATATCGAACGCATTTACAGCGGCTTCGATATTTACCGATATTTGTATGCAAATGAATAACTTCTGATAATCTTTTACCGAATTTACCAGCATTTTCATTAAAAATACCTTCTGCATAAAAACGAATCCAACTTGCTCGAATCGCGACACGGCCGTTTGTAACCTGATTTATTGTCCCCTCCACTAGCCTGAGATAATATAGTATTATCGAATCTAGTCAGGCCTTGGAGGGTAACATGACAAACGACGTAAAGGAAAAACCGGTTGCGCAGCAGAGCAACGCGGGAAACAATGGTGCTGTAGGTGGTGATAAGACAACCATTGGCACTATTGCCGATGCCAAAGGCGTCGCGGTTGGCAAGGGAGCAACGGCCGTGCATATCGACGCGCTAGGGGCAGTTGGGGATGTAATCACTGGCACCAAGATCAGCCTGGTTAACCAAGGCGCGAAACAGCGCATTGCTTCTAAACGCCAAGCATCAGAACCGCCTGATGTTTATGTCAGACGCAAAGAAGCAGAAAAGGAATTAAAAGCTCTACTGACAGAGCAAAATGGCAAACATCGCATCGTTAACCTCTATGGGCTGCCGGGCGTAGGCAAAAGTTGGCTGGCACGCAAAGTTGCCACAGACCTTGAAGATCATTTTGCTGATGGCACCTTGTGGGGCAATTTAAAAGAGACCAACATCCGCACAGTGTTGTGGAACTTCATTGAGCCTTACAACGAAAATATTAGTCGCAGCAGTTTAACTAGCATCCATGACTATGTCGCCGCCCTTGAACGCGCACTGGGTGACAAGCGGGTTTTAATCACACTCGATCAAATCGAAAACCAACCAGACCTTAGCATCATTCTGCCTGATCAATGCCCTAATTGCATGTTTTTGTTGATAAGCCGCCGCCCACCTGCCGCGCAGAAAGATTATGAAGAAAACTATCACCTGCTAAGCATGAACGAGGCAAACGCAACACGTTTATTTACAACACTCTTAAACCAAGACGATAACACCTCTAACTATAATGAAGATGTCCTCGTTAAAATAATCCAAAAACTGGATCACAATCCCGCTGCATTAAACGCAGTGGCCAATGACATCAACTTGAATCTCACATCTCCAGATGATTATCTGGAGATGTTAACATTGCGCAGTCAAGATAGTTTATCTTCTCGGTTTCAACTTCCCGGTTTAGAGACTGTTTATGAAAATTTACCATCAAAGGCTAAGGAACTTTTCCCCTTTTTGGGCGTGCTAAGTGAAGCCCCCTGGTCGGATGATGTTTTACAAACAGTATCGCGCAAAAACAGCCAGGATGTGGCAACTGGATTAGCGCAACTATTGCGTGCGGGCTTAGTAAATAAGCTAGAAACGGGTTATTTCCAAGTAGCCAACACCATTGGTGATTTGGCCTACAAAAAACTCACCAAAGATTCTGGCGATCAACTTTACGAGATGGGACTTGCCTTACGTGCCTCTGATATGCTGCGTAAAGGTGAGATCATGCTGCGTTATATGCGGCAAACAATGTTAGGCAAAAGTCTACAAAGTGAACAGGCACGCGATCAGGTTTTAAAGATGTTGTTTCAGAAAGTGGCCAACTTTAATCCCATTAATTTTGAAGAATCTAATAGTGGGAATTTGATTTCCATATCCTTCGATCCTTTACAAGATTTTTTTGAGGATGTCTTGTTGCAAGATAAAACATATGTTGATCAATGGCTCACAATGTTAAACAATTCCAATTTTGCAGCAATTCGCCGCCAACTTGATGATGTGTTTGATTGGGCACTGCAAAGCGGTGATTGGCCGCTTGTGCGCAGATTTGCTTTACGTATTGGCGTAAACACAACATGGATAATGAATAAGACTTATTCTGGGGATATCGAAGGAGACAGCCATGTGTTTTTTGATATTTTATTTGGGCTTGTTAAAAATATAAACGTGATCGGGGCTGAAGTTGATAATGTGACTCTGAAAGCGACACGCATGAAAGCGACAAAATGGAAAGATTGCCAATTTATTTCACTAAGGTGGCCGGGCATTCATATTTTGTCCTCATCGTTTACAAAAATTGATATGGTCGGCATGCAAATGCCTGGTGCCATCGTTAAATCTTGTGCATTTGAAAATGTGGACGCGCGCTACAGTGACTTTCGCGGTGTCATTTTTCAACAATGTTCATTCAAGAATGTTAATTTACGTGGTGCGCAATTGGATCAGTCCAAGTTTATTAATTGTGTCTTCGACGATGCAGTCGATTTTCGGGCAACTACTTTGGAAAAAGATTTCCTGGCAAAGCGGTAAATCTTATCTTTGTATCCTTTGTGTCTTGGCGGTAAGATTCCTAAAAAGATCACAGAGGAGCAAAACAATGTCCAATACATTCTTCGTTATTATCGTCGTTATTATTGGTGGAATAGCCGCCGTTTTTCAGGCTCAATTCAATGGCATCATGGATAAAGGCATGGGTACACTGGAAAGTGTCTTTGTGACTTATGTGGGTGGTGGGATAGTCATTGCCCTGATCATGGTGTTTATGCGCGGTGGTAATTTATCGGCCATCAGTACATTGCCTTGGTATGTGCTTACGGCGGGTCTATTTGGCCTGGTTATCATCGGATCGCTAAGTTATTCGGTACCACGCCTCGGTTTAGTCCCCGTGTATACGCTCATCGTCGCAACCCAATTTATCTTGGGTGCTTTGATTGATCATTATGGTTTGCTGGGGGCAGATGTAAGGCTGATGACCCTACCCAAAATAGCTGGGGTTGGGGTTTTGATGGTAGGTGTTTGGTTGATTATGAGTTAGCTACAACGGATAGGGAAAATAACGGATAAATTACAACCTTTGAGGACACGGATTTTAAAAACACAGGTGAATTACCAAAAAACTATCTGTGTTTTTTATTCACTACCTTTGCAGTTTTCTTTTATTGCCACGAATTACACGGATTTCACGAATTTAGGCCGTTTTAATTCGTGAAATTGGTGAAATTCGTGGCAAAAATTGACTCCAAGTCAGGTTTTTACAAAAAGTGCAAACATAGTGTTATTGTCCGTGCCCTCAAAAAACAACGACATTATGTCGATGATATCGCGCAAAGGTTTTATTTGTCGGCGTAAAAAGTATCTAAAACTTTATCCAAGGCGTCCAAGTCAGCTTCGGTTACGGCTTGGAAGGTTATCAATGTCAAAAAGCGTTTGTCTTCTGGCTCGGCACCTACCACGATGAACACGGTTCCTGACTCGCCACAATCCGTCCAAACATCGTATTTGCCGGTATAGACAGAATCGGAATAGTCGAAACGGCCGTCATACACACAACCATCGCTATAATCAAACGCATCTAATAATTCATCCATGCTGGCAGCATATTGATCTGTAGCACCAAAGAATAAGCCTGGCGTGGTCCAGGTCTCATTGAAGCCAGCAAGGTCTGGGGAAACTGTTATGGATTCACCAATCACCTCGCCATCCACAATCCATTCTGAGCCGTCGATATCCGTCCATTCAGTGGGCACTTCCACATACAAAATGCCAGAGTTGTCTGTAATTTCAGTATAATCTGTATAGGTTTCCCCATCTGCGGGCGCTACGGCCGCATCATCGCCCAGCTCATCAGCAAAAGAAAACGATTGTTCCAACACATCGCCGTTTAACTGTCCTTCGAGCAATTCCAGGGTATCAAAACGTAAAACCTCAATCGCTAATACATCCTCTGCTTCATGCGTGCGTAGGATATCGCAATAATCTGACATCGTGCCATCGGTGGCCAAGACCAGGTTTTCAAGCATCGTGATGATGTCACCACTTTGCACACCCGCTTGATCCGCAGGCGAACCAGACTTGACCGATGAAACCCAAATACCCGAAATTCCTTCGCCATCGTTAATCGCCTGGCCATTCACACCAATCGACAAAATATCTTCGTTTTGTTCGAGGCGTTCAATTACTGACAACGCTTGATCTTGGGAAATCGCAAAATATTGGTTGGTATCTCCGGAGCCAGCGAAATTTACAGCCACAATTTTGCCATCTGTCGTGACCAACGGGCCGCCAGAATTGCCAGGATTGATGGTCGCATCATGTTGGATCACGCCATCCACCGATGCCCAATCTGTTTCGCCATCGGCCTGCTCCTTGGAGACAATGCCGCGTGTTAAAGTAAATTCAGGATCGCCAAGTGGGAAACCAGCCGCATATACATCAAGACCAACGTTAACCGGGTCTGTGTACCATTCCAAATAGTCGAAATTATCGCCATCAATATCAATGACGGCCAAATCGGCACATTCAGATACACCTAAAATTTTGGCGTTACGTGGTTCGGTTTCACCGCCAATCCATACTTTTAGGAGCGCCGCACCGGTGACAACATGATTATTGGTCACAGCAATGCCACTGGGGTCGATGATAAAACCAGACCCTGTGCCAGCTGCGTTATATTGCATGCCAAATTCAGGATCGGTAAAGGTGCCTTGCGCTTCAATTTGGATAACAGCGTTTTTGACATCTTCCAATGAGTCTACAGCACCAGCTGCTGCTTCTGGTTCTGTTGAAGTTTCCGCATCTTCAGTTTCTGTAGCCACGGCCGTTTCACCACCATCATCCACCTGCGTCACATCGCCGGTCACCTTGAACGGCAGCGTGCGTTCCAATTCACCGTTCAAATAGAGCGCAACTTGATAATCACCAGCAGGCCAAGGGTTTGTATTGGTCATGTCAAAGGTAAAGATCCCATCACCGCCAACCAGTTCGGCCGTATCGATAACTGAATTGGGTTCGGTGTCTGTGACAGCAACGGCCGTCCATTCAGCTTTGAGGGTTGTATCATCAGGTGCATTGGCTAATTCACCTACCAAATAAAACGTATCCTTGGGTGAAAAAGCTGCCGTTTGC
>CAYGMR010000125.1:0-3490 GCA_964350725.1 uncultured Ardenticatenaceae bacterium
CCAAGAATAGTTTTGTAAATTGAGCATTTAACAAGCCCGATGGAATTACACGAATCAAATATGATGCAAAAACTGCGTTTACTGAGATATTTTCAACGATATAAGATTTGCCTATTGTTCCACCTGTACGAGCAATAAGAATATCGTTGTTTTTCAACAAATATTTGTAAACATTCTTTTCTTCAATTTCACAACCTGGAACCGTAGGCCAATTTACTCGATTATCTTGGATGTCTGTTATTCTCAGAAGGCGATAATCTTGCAATGAGAAATCCGCTGATGCCGTATACCCATAGTGTACGTTTTCGGCTAATGTTCCTAAACGCACCCATTCCCAACCATCTGGCAAGGCAAACGGCCGTTCTTCCTCCCCAATCTCTGGTAAAGGCTGGCTCTTGATTTTCAACCGCTTTTTCTCGGCGGCAATCCGCTTCAGTAGTTCACTAGCCGGTTCATCAGCGGGGTCTTGGGCCACCAGCTTGCCCTGCACCGCCAGTTGCAAAATCGCCGCATTCAGCTTGCCCACATCCTCGGCGCGGCTCACGATCTGTTCAAAATAATCTAACAACAATGGATTCACCCTATCAATGCCTCATAATATGCGTCATACTGTTCGTAGTGCCGTTCGTAGTGTCCACTTCAGTGGGCATCCCGACTAAAGTCGGTACTACGAACCTGCCTCCAAGGCTGCCGCCAATTCCTGTTTCAATGTCTGGCGCAGGTCGGCAATCTGGCTTTGCTTGAGCTGGTACGCCTTCAACAACTCAAGCGGGTCGCCATTCGCCACTTCGGACGTGTGAGGGTTCTTGATGTCGAGGTTATAGTTCCGCGCCTCAATCTCCGTTATATCCACCCGCCACGCAAATTCGTTCTCTTCGCGGTTGTCCCACCACCCCTTCTCCACAGCAAACTCCTCAATGCGAATCGGCCGTGTCTTGGAATAATTCTTATACCCTTCCGGCAGTTGATGCTCGTAATACCAAATCTCCGTCGTCGCTTTCCCCTTCGTAAAAAAGAGCAGATTGGTATTGATGCCCGTGTACGGCGCAAACACCCCATTGGGCAGGCGCACAATCGTATGCAAATTGCAGGTCGTCAGCAGCCGTTCCTTGATGCGCGTCTTCACCCCCTCGCCAAACAGGGAGCCATCGGGCAGCACAATCGCGCCGCGCCCGCCTTCCTTCAGCAGGTGCATAATCAGCACCAAAAAAAGGTCGGCCGTTTCCTTTGTCTGGAAACCGGCCGGAAAGCCACTTTCCACCCCCGGCTCTTCCATACCGCCAAACGGGGGGTTGGTCACAATCACATCTACCCGATCCTTATCCGTTATGCCCCGATACGGCTGGCGCGTCAGCGCATTGTCCCGCGCAATCTGGGGGACTGTTACCCCGTGGGCAAATAGATTGGTCATCGCCAACACATGGGGCAGCGGCTTCTTCTCCACGCCCCGAATCCCTTGCTCGACGGTCATCAATTCCGCCGCATCCTTCGCCTGTGCTTTCATCAACTCCAGGGCGCACACCAAAAATCCGGCCGTGCCACATGCCGGATCCAGCACCAATTCCCCCACCTGCGGATTGACCATATCGACCATAAACTGCGTCACCGCTCGCGGCGTATAATACTCGCCCGCATTGCCCGCGCTTTGCAGGTCACGCAAAATCTTCTCATACAAATCGTTGAACAGATGCCGCTCCTGCTGATTGCCAAAGTTAATCTCATCCAACTTGTTAATCACTTGCCGCAGCAGCGTGCCCGACTTCATATAGTTGTAGGTATCGGCAAACACCTCGCCCACAATCAGCCCACGCGGGTCGATGTCGGGCCGCGTGGCCAACTCCTTCAACGCCGGGAACAGGGTATCATCGACAAAGGTCATCAACTCATCCCCCGTCACTCCCTCATCATCCGCCGCCCAATTGCGCCAGCGCAGCCCCTCCGGAATCGGCGACACGTAATCCTCCTCCCAGGCATACAACTCCTCTGCCGCGTCAAACATCTTCAGGAAAATCAGCCACACCAACTGCGAGATGCGTTGGGCGTCTCCGTCTACCCCGGCATCTTGCCGCATAATGTCTTGTATTGATTTAATTGTTGTTGAAATTGCCATTTATTCTCTCCGTTCGTAGTGTCGTTTGTAGTGTCGTTTGTAGTGCCCACTTTAGTGGGCTTAAACGTTAAACCGGCTAAAGCCGACACTACGAACCCTTGTTACTACAAACTATCATCCCAATTTTTGCCATATGCGCGCACGGGGTAGCGCCGCCATGTATCTTGCAGCCATTCACGTCCTTGCGTTTCCAAATACCAATTCACGCTGCTCCACTGCCAATCATAGGGCGATGTGACTAAGCCATGCTTGACTGGATTGTAGTGGATGTAGTTTAAGGTGGTGTAATAATGTCGCTCTGACCGAATGAGACGGTCGCTGTAACGATACCAGACTTTCCGCCCACGCAACTTGTCTTCTTGATTCCACTCGAATGAAGAACGGCCGTGTATTTGTTTAAAAATGTCTGACAATGCCTCGAATTCTGACACCTTGACGAGTACATGGTAATGATTTGTCAGGACAACCCAGGCCAGCACAACCATTCCTTGCAAGATGAATTGTTCAAACAGTTGATCCAGAATTTGTTGACGCCGTTCGGTTGTGTGCATGTGGGGGCGATGTTCATAACAAACGGCCGTTAGCAAATAACAAGCCTGATCCAGCGCCAAATGCGGCGGCCGATGAGGCGGATAGCCTAGACGCAAGCGCTCTTCTACAAGTTTTTCCCGTTCTTCTCGTGATAGTTTACGGTATTCGTACATACCTTTTCATCCCGTTCGTAGTGCCCGTTCGTAGTGCCCACTTTAGTGGGCTTAAACCCTAAACCGGCTAAAGCCGTTACTACAAACCAGAACGCCTGTTCGTAGTATCCACTTTAGTGGGCTTAAACCCTTAAACCGGCTAAAGCCGTTACTACAAACCTGAACACCTGTTCGTAGTATCCACTTTAGTGGGCTTAAACCCTAAACCGGCTAAAGCCGTTACTACGAACCAGAGCTATACAGCCACTGGCTGACAGCTCGTACTGCTTTAAACAATTGCTGTGGCCCACCAAAAGCGCGGGCAATCTCCTGCGGTGATCCAAAATTAGAAAAGGGCTGTACCACTAGCAATTTTTGTGCTTGGCTCCTGTCGGTTGCCTGATCCAACGCTTCCACCCCTTCATCTGCATATTTATCCAGCAGCGCCGCCAACACATCCCGCGCTGTGCCGCTGTACTGTGCCACCAACGCCTGTTTTGCCTTCGTCGCTCGTTCCTTACGCGTCATCATTGGCAGGTCAAACGCGACATGGCAGATGAGGTCAAAGGGATCGTACTCTCCCCCAATTTGTGTTTCTAATTCATCCAACATCACACCATGCCTAATTAATTCAGTTAAAACGGCTGTTTTTTGCACAGTCGTGCCCCATTTATTCAAAAAGTCATCTAGCGACCCA
>CAYGMR010000125.1:3500-3742 GCA_964350725.1 uncultured Ardenticatenaceae bacterium
TGAAATCTACAAATGATTTGGTAACCAGGTGACCATATTTATCCACATATTGCACACGCTCGGCTATAATTTCTACTGGCACATCATCCACAAAATATTTGGCGCGTTCGCGTGGTTCATCGACATCGTTTTCAGCGTCTAGACCAACCGGAGGCACAGGTGACTCATCTGGGTCCGGCTCATAAATCATGCCAGGTTCACCGTCAAACTCAGGATCATAAAATAGGCGGGTCGCATTGCGG
>CAYGMR010000125.1:3763-4348 GCA_964350725.1 uncultured Ardenticatenaceae bacterium
CATACTCGCAAAATGGGTTTTGCCCAAATCAGGGCGCAAGCGTGTGCCACGGCCAATCATTTGCTTGAACTCCGTCATCGAATTGATGATTGTATCCAGCACAATCACCTTACAAGTTTGTGCATCGACGCCGGTTGTCAACATTTTGGATGTAGTGGCAATGACAGGGAATTTTTCGGCGGGATCAATAAAATTATCCAACTCCATACGCCCTTCATTACTATCGCCAGTGATGCGCATCACGTAACGGCCGTTGCTGGCAGCCTCACCCCCAATCGCATTTACTAACTGCTGCCGCATACGTTCTGCATGGGCAATGTCAACGCAAAACACAATTGTTTTGGCATAGGGATCGGTCAATTTGAGATATTCTGCCAAGCGTTTGGCAACTAACGCATTGCGCTGCTCAAGCACAACCGAGCGATCCCAATCGCTAATGCCATATTCTCTATCCTGAATCACATTGCCATATTTATCGGTCTGGCCAGGAAAAGGCATCCAACCATCTACATCCTTATCAACATTGATACGAATGACCTTGTAGGGGGCTAAAAAACCATCGTCGATCCCTTGTTTAAGCGAGTA
>CAYGMR010000125.1:4358-12418 GCA_964350725.1 uncultured Ardenticatenaceae bacterium
TCTGTCTCTTTAGGTGTGGCAGTCAAGCCTATTTGAATCGCTGAAGAAAAATAATCCAACACCTCGCGCCAGGCTGAATCTTTGGCGGCACTACCACGATGACATTCATCTACCACTATCAAATCAAAAAATTGGGGGGAAAACTGCTGATACACATTTTGCCACTCTTCTGAACCAGACACACCTTGATAGAGGGCAAAATAAACTTCATAGGCTTTATCAATCTGGCGCTTCTGAATCTTAGTCATCTTGTCGCCGAAATGTTTAAAATCATTCGTCATCGTTTGGTCGACGAGAATATTGCGATCTGCCAAAAACAAAACCCGCTTCACTTGTCCTGCACGCCACAGCCGCCAAATAATTTGAAAGGCCGTATATGTTTTGCCGGTACCGGTTGCCATCACCAATAAAATACGATTTTGCCCTTTGGCTACAACATTTATCGTACGTTGTATGGCAACTCGTTGATAATAACGTGGTACTTTACCGCCACGTTCAAAAAAATAGTCTTCACTTATGATTGCTTCTTGTTCTGGGGTTACATCATTCTGTTTTTTATACCGCTGCCATAAAGCATCAGGTGATGGAAATTGACTTAAACCAATTTCTTGTTCGACTTTGCCTATCTTGCTCAAACGGTTGTGTTCTAAAAAACCATCACCATTAGAACTAAAAGCAAAAGGCACATCGAGCGCTTCAGCATAACGCAACGCTTGCTGCATACCACTGCCGATTGTATGTTTATTATCTTTGGCTTCAACTACGGCAAGTGAGATGTTTTTGTAGACGAGCAAGTAATCGACAAAAGCACGCCTGCCACGTCTTGCATTACCATTTTGTAATATTTGGTAACGGCCGTCTTTAAAATAATACTCTTCGCGGATTTGTAAGCCTTGCCAACCGGCAGCTTGAATCGCAGGGGTGATGAATTGGGTACGGATTTCTTGTTCGGTGAGGTCTTTTTTGCTCATGGCGCTCACTTTGTAAATTTGAGCAGCTGACTAGACAAAGCGCTTTCTGGTATGTGCTATCTGGTCGCTACTTTGGCGAGATATTATCCCGATTGGAAGGTTACCACGGGACTTTTTTGTGCACAGATTGTAACGATTCTATGGCAACCTGTCATCCCCAAAAAATTGTGTCAGGTAGCTTGTTAGATTACGGGAAACGGCTGTATCTGTCAGGTGTCACCAGCTGCCGCTACCCGTTCGAAAAATATCCTCTGATGTTTATCAGTGTTTGACTTCAATAGGTGTGGGATAAAAAGAGGTTAGAATTGAGGGACACTTTTCAGGCAAAATGAGTAGATAATGCCGACTCCAAACTGGCCACAGATTCTGAACAATCATAAGCTATGGATATAAAAAAAGAGACCCACTAAAAGTGGGTCTCTTTAGAGTAGCGGGGGGCCGATTCGAACGGCCGACCTCCGGGTTATGAGCCCGACGAGCTGCCTCTGCTCTACCCCGCATCAACGAATCGGGATTATAGCAACCTGATCGAGTTTGTCAAGAATTGGAGCAATTTCATCACTAAATTATATGTAATTCTTATGCATGGCGGCGAGTGGTCCGCTTGTTAGCCAGATAGAGCTTCATTGTTGTTAAGCCGATGGCTATCTTTGACAGCAGTCCTCAACTTTCGTATAATCAAACAGACATTCAACAATAAAATATCCACGGGTGCTTGGGTCAACCAGGCTGAGATGTCTCTGAATGCGAGATGAACTGTATTACCTGATCCGGATAATGCCGGCGTAGGCAGTGACGATAATAAACCCTAAGCCTCCTGAAAAATCAGGAGGCTTTTTTCTTTGTAGTACCTTATTAATGAAGTCCTTGTTTTTTGTACAAGAACTTTCGCCACGAATGACACGAATTTGACGAATTTAGGCCGCTTTAATTCGTGCAAGTAGTGAAATTCGTGGCAAATCTTTTCTGGCTCGTCCAGGTTAGGAGATATGTTATGCGAAATATATTGACTGTAGCATTGCTCGTTTTTAGTTTGTTTGGATTGGCTGCTTGTGGTGGTGACGCAGGTGGGCAGGAAAGTGGGGCGGAACAAGTTGAAGCTGTTGCAACGGCCGTTTCCGACCCCAACCCACAATCAGAAGAACCCGTCACCCTCAGATTAATGACCCACGACAGCTTCGACATCTCAGAAGAAACGCTGGCCGCATTCACGGCCGAAACTGGCATTGGTGTCGAAATCTTCAAGGCGGGTGACGGTGGCGCCATGCTCAACCAGGCGATTTTGGCTAAAAACAATCCATTGGCGGATGTGCTTTATGGTGTGGACAATACCTTCTTGAGCCGTGGTCTGGATAATGATATTTTTCTGCGTTATGCCTCACCTGAACTAGAAAATGTGCCTGAGTATTTACGTTTAGACTCCGAAAATCGCGCCTTACCGGTTGATTACGGCGATGTTTGTCTGAACTATGACAAGGCATGGTTTGCCGAGAATGGATTGGAACCACCTCAAAATTTGGATGATTTGCTTGATCCGGCTTTGAAAGGGTTAACGGCCGTTCAAAATCCAGCTACCTCAACCCCCGGACTGGCATTTATGTTGGCCACCGTAGCCACCTATGGCGAAGATGGTTATCTCGACTTTTGGCAAAATTTAGTCGATAACGATGTGCTGGTTGTTGATGGGTGGGAAGAGGCCTACTACGGGGCATTTACGGCCGCATCAGATGGCGACCGACCGATTGTTGTCAGTTACGCGAGCAGTCCGCCCGCTGAAGTTTTCTTTGCCGAAACCGAACTGGATGAAGCCCCGACTGCGGCCGTGGTTGGTGATGGTGCCTGTTTCCGCCAGATTGAGTTTGCAGGCATTCTCAACGGCAGCCAACACGAGGCTGAAGCCCAACAGTTAATGGATTTCTTGCTTTCAACAACATTCCAGGAAGATGTCCCTTTGCATATGTTTGTTTTTCCGGTGAATGAAACGGCCGTTTTACCTGACGTTTTCGCCCAGTACAGCCAAATCCCAGAAAACCCGGCCACCATTCCCCCTGGCGACATTGTTGTCAACCGCGAAAAATGGGTCGAAGCCTGGACGAATGTCGTGCTGCGTTAGTCTGTACCTTGTGAATTTCTTGTACAATGAACAAGAAAATATCAGCATATCAACGTAAAATGAAAAATTTGTCCAAATTCGCTACTTCCTCAATGCGATGCAGCCTCACGAGCGTGAAATAAGATGCAGCGTTTGATTTATCGTGGCAGCAAATTTGTTTTGTTGCTGCCCATTGGCTTCTTTTTGCTGTTTTATTTTTACCCATTGCTCTCGATAATGGGTTTGAGTTTGGCTCCAAATGGCGTACTTAATCTGGCACCGTTGAGTAAACTTTTTGAGTCGGCTTATTATCTAAAAGTGCTCTGGTTTACGACGTGGCAAGCGCTTTTATCTACTTTGTTGGTCTTGATTTTTGCCATTCCGGGCGCTTATGTTTTTGCCCATTATCGGTTCCGTGGCAAAAGCAGCATCAAAGCCGTCAGTACCTTACCATTTGTGTTGCCCACAGTTGTCGTGGCCAATGCATTTTTAGCCTTGCTGGGCCCCGGTGGTTTACTCAATCAATGGTTGATGACCTTGTTTGATCTGTCACAGCCGCCTATCCAGATCAACCATACGATCTCGATGATTTTATTGGCTAATATCTTCTACAATTACAGTGTGGCGTTACGCATCATCAGCACCCAATGGCAAAACTTGGGCGGCGACTTGAACCAGGCTGCCCAAATGCTGGGTGCTTCGCCACGACGCGCCTTTTGGACGGTGACATTGCCTCTGCTGCGCTCTTCTGTGATGGCAACGGCCGTCCTTGTTTTCCTCTTTTGTTTTACCAGCTTTGGCGTGATATTGATCCTCGGCGGCCCCCAATTCGCGACATTAGAAGTTGAAATTTATCGCCAATCCGTGCAGCTGTTCAACTTACCCGTAGCTGCAGCGTTATCTATGGTGCAAATCGGGTTCACTTTTATCTTGATGTGGTATTACACGCGCACACAAGCAAAAACGACCCATCCGGTGAAACTAAAATCGCAATTTGCTACCCAAAAACCAATCCGCACCTTCAAAGATAAACTCATCGTCTATGGCAATTTGACCTTCATGTTTTTGCTGTTGGGATTGCCATTATTGGCGTTAGTCGCTCGTTCGTTTACGGGGCAAGACGGTTTGACATTACGTTTTTATCAAGAATTATTTGTTAATCGCCAAAATTCACTTTTTTTTGTGCCACCCGCAGAAGCGATATTGAATTCGACACTGTTCGCTTCGGCAACTGTCGTTCTGGCTGTGAGTTTAGGTTTGTTGACTGTTTTGCTGTTGACAAGGGGAGAAGGGAACGCAACGGCAAAAAAGAACGCACGCTGGGCTAAATGGTTAGACCCGCTTTTTATGTTGCCACTGGCAACTTCGGCCGTGACATTGGGGTTCGGCTTCATTATCGCCTTAGACAAACCGCCCTTAAATTTACGCAGCTCCATCATCCTGGTGCCCATTGCGCACACATTAGTCGCAATCCCCTTTGTCATTCGCAGTTTGATGCCATCCGTGCGCAGCATTAATCCGCGTTTGCGTGAAGCGGCTGCTATTTTGGGGGCAAACCCCCAACAAGTGTGGTTGCAGGTCGATTGGCCGCTCATTCGGCGCGCCTTACTCGTCGGTGCCGTCTTTGCCTTCACCATCAGCATGGGCGAATTTGGCGCGACGCTGTTCATTGCACGCCCACAAACACCCACCATGCCCGTGGCGATTTTTCGTTTCCTAGGTCAACCCGGTGCTTTAAATTATGGCCAAGCGCTCGCCATGAGTACGCTGTTAATGTTTGTGTGCGCAATTGGTTTTGTAGCGATCGAACGCTTTCGTGTTGGGGATGCGGGAGAATTTTAGATAATAGCTGAATATCGCTTGAATATTTTATGTTATACTGATAGAGATGCGTTAAATCTGAAAAAGTAGAGCAAATTGCTATAGGACATTAAATAATTATGGAAACGGTGACTTTAGAACTCCCCGATGAGCTTGCTATGCAATTACGGCCACTAGTTGATAGATTGCCACGTATTTTGGAATTAGGTTTGCGTGAGTTTAATGCATCAAATGAGGGGGGATTTCAAGGAGCGACTGAAGTTTATAATTTTCTCGCGAGCTTGCCTACTCCTGAAGAAATAATCGCATTACGACCCTCTGACTCTTTGCAAAATCGGGTGCAAGCACTATTGCAAAAAAATCGTGAAGGTGAGTTGTCAGCAGAAGAAGAATTAGAGTGGCAACAGTATGAATACCTTGAGCACCTTGTAAGGATTGCAAAGGCAAAAGCTTTAAATAAGAATATTGCTACGTGAGTACATATATTTCAGGATTACTGCGAAATCAAGTCTATGAACGAGCAGGCAATCAATGTGAGTATTGTTTAATACCCGAATCTGTGGCCTTTGTATCTCACGAAGTGGATCATGTTATTGCGCGTAAGCATGGGGGGTGATACGGAGTTAGAAAACCTTGCCCTATCATGTACACTTTGCAACAGGTACAAGGGATCGGATCTGACATCCATTGATCCTGAAACCAACCAGATCGTACGATTGTATAACCCGCGCATCGATACTTGGACAAAACATTTTCGTTTAGAGGGAGCTAGAATTATTCCGCTTTCGGCGCAAGGACGTGTAATAATAAGATTATTGAACTTGAATCGTATCGAAAATATAGTAGAACGAGAATTGTTATTTGCCTCGGGAACGATTAAATTACCGGAAAATTAGTTGTTATGAATTCAGAATGCTATCAAGGATTAATGAAACCTTAAATTTTATTGTTAGAGAGGGTAGAGAGGTCGATTTAGATGCGAGTATCGGTACTTAAACATCAAGCCGTAAATGCCGATGAAATTTATGTACGTAGAGAAATATGGGAATTCGGATATGGTTGCTGACTTTTTACGTGATTGTGTTTATGAATCAGATTTTTCTAAATTTGATAAATAGTATGAGATAACTAGTGAGGCAAGATTCCCTGAAAATATTGCCCATTTGAGTGGAAGTTCCTTTGGAAAAACAAGAAAAAAGCATGTACTAAATTGGGAGCCTTTTGAAATTAAGGCCTGTCTTACAATACAGAATCCAATTTATGTTATTACACGTTCAGTGTTCAAAGGCTATACTAGAGCTTTGTCAAGGGAGTTTCTTGATCCATGAGAAATCTAAGTTCTGCCCCTTTAACACTTGACATTTTTGGGGGCTTTAGTTAGAATCTCGCTCGTATTTAACAAGTAGCTTGGTCCCTTGTTTAGCCGGGATAGCTCAGTTGGTAGAGCACTGCACTGAAAATGCAGGTGTCCCCAGTTCAAGTCTGGGTCCTGGCATCGATTATCTTTTTTAACATATAGGAAACAAGTTTGCGGGCGTGGTTCAGTGGTAGAACGTCTCCTTGCCAAGGAGAAGGCCACGGGTTCGAATCCCGTCGCCCGCTCTAACGAAGCGGCAGGCATTGTGCCTGCCGTTCGTTTTTGGCGACGTCGCCAAGTGGTAAGGCAAGGGTCTGCAAAACCTTTATCACGGGTTCGAATCCCGTCGTCGCCTTTTTTCTTCATTTGTGAAGCCCTTGCATCCGCGCAAGGGCTTTTTTATTACCACAACGATAAGAGTACCGATTACGAGACTCAGCTCAAGGAGACAATATGTCATTTTCCACTCTTCCCCAATCGATTGCTGAAATTGATGTTACACAATGGCAAACGTTCGCGCCTTATTTTGCAGAACTGCAA
The DNA here is from genome assembly GCA_964350725.1 of uncultured Ardenticatenaceae bacterium. Classification (GTDB taxonomy): domain Bacteria; phylum Chloroflexota; class Anaerolineae; order Promineifilales; family Promineifilaceae; genus JAACFF01. Next base: position 11,140 of record CAYGMR010000125.1, read on the forward strand.
CAGCGTGAGATTACGACTGACACTATCGCCCAGTGGCTGCAAGATTGGTCACATTTGACAGCTTTGCTGACTGAAGCTGGCGCGATGATTTATATTGAAAAGGCATTAGATACGGCCGATACCCACAAAGAGCAGATTTTCTTAGACTTTTTAGAGCAAGTTGTGCCACCCTTTAAAAGTGCTGACCAGGCCCTGAAAGAACGTTTGTTGGCTGCAGAAACGGCCGTTGCTGGCATTCAAGACCTTGATCTCGTGTTACGCAATTTGCGCAACGAGGCCGATCTCTTCCGTGCAGAAAATATTCCCCTGCAAACTGAATTAGATAAGCTCAACAATGAATATGACAAAATCACTGGTGGTATGAACGTTGATTGGGATGGCGAAAAGAAAAACCTCAGCCAATTAGGGGCTTTTTCGCAGGATAAAGACCGTGCTGTACGTGAGCGTGCCTGGCAAGCAGCCAATCAACTGTGGTTGGGAAGTCGTGATGAGTTAAATGAACTATACGGCCGTATGCTGCCCATACGTCAACAGATCGCTGCCAATGCTGGTTTGGCCGATTATCGTGCGTATACTTTCCGCGAAATGGGTCGTTTTGATTATTCACCCGAAGATTGTTTTACATTCCATCAGGCAATTGAAGCCGTGGTTGTGCCTGCTGCACAGCGTATTTATGAACGCAAACGCCAGCGTTTGGGGCTGGAAAGTTTGCGCCCGTGGGATGTGGATGTTGATACCAGTGCTGCACCGCCACTGAAACCTTATCAAGGACAGGATGCATTGCTACAGGGCAGCTTAAATATTTTTCAACAAGTTGACCCAGTTTTGGGTCGTTATTTAGCAACCATGGCAGAAGAACAACTGCTTGATTTGGATACACGCGCGGGTAAAGCGTTGGGTGGTTTTTGCAGCACATTGCCGCTACGGAAACGGCCGTATATTTTCATGAACGGTGTCGGTACCCACGACGATGTACAAACCATGCTGCACGAAACCGGTCATGCCTTCCATGTTTTTGAAACCGCCAACTTGCCCTATGTCTGGCAAGCGGACCCGCCGATGGAATTTTGTGAAGTTGCTTCCATGAGCATGGAATTGCTGACAGCACCCTATCTTACTGATACTTATGGTGGATTCTATACCCCGGCTGAATCCGCACGCGCCCAAATCGAGCATCTCGAAAGCGAAATTCTCTTTTTGCCTTATATGGCGGTCGTCGATGCGTTCCAACATTGGGTTTATACACATCCAGAAACGGCCGTTGATGCAGCGGCATGTG
>CAYGMR010000126.1:0-3680 GCA_964350725.1 uncultured Ardenticatenaceae bacterium
TAACTAGCCTCTTTTTATTTTTGGCAACAGCATAACCGTTTAGATGCGGTTAGTCGAGTGACAAACTCACACTTGTATCTTCACCGTTGCCACAATCCTTTTTGTACGCTGGGGGTTAGGCATATAGGTGGCTGTTTTTGCGTTTTGACTACGGCCGTATCCCAAAATCCCCCAATATTCCCCCTATAAAGGTTACTTTGGTACTATTGTATAAGGTAATTTGGTTGTTACAATAAAAGCCGATTTCCGTGCAAAAAAACCGAGTTGAAACTATCGGGCCTATTTTGCATTTTCTGTCCTTGGTGTAGTTTAGTTCTTTCGGAGGAATCACCCAATCATGTCCAAATCAAAAATGGCAAGCATCCTATTATTAGCAGCAATTTTATTAGCTGGTGGCTTTTTGATTTTTCAATCAGGAAGCTTAACCCCAGAAACAACAACCCGCTCAGACGCAGTACTAATGGCGCTGGCGCCCGATCGTCAAAATGGAGACGGCAATACTGTTTCCGTTGAACGCAACACGCCGCAGATCACCTACGGCGAACCCGTTTCGCCAGCAGTTGTCGACATCAGCGCAATTCCGAGTCGTCCCGCCGAGGTTGATAAATTAAAAGAAGCATATGAAACTGGCAAGCTGGATTTGGACAATAACGAAGGGCCAATTAGTGATGCCGCCTTTCAAGCCATGGTTGCTGAATCTGAAAAACAAGGGGTGGATAGAACTGCACAAAATTATGATGCATCCCGCGAGCAAAATCTCGCCCCTACAGCTTTGAATTCTGGTGTCAGTTTCAAAGCGATTGATTACACCCAATCCCAACAAGGTGTGCCACCGGACCCAGACATTATGGTCGGTAAAGATCATGTGGTTGTGGGTGTCAACACCAGCTTCCAGGTTTTTGATAAAAGCGGCAACAGTCTCGTCGGCCCCACGCTTTATGAAGATTTCTGGGGCAGCAATTGTGCCACAGGTGAAAGCGATGTTGTGATGTTCGATCCTTATTCGGCCTATGATGAAGAAAACGGCCGTTATGTCCTGGGTATCACGGCTTACGATGAAAGTCTGAACGGCGGTGACAACGGCTGGGCCTGTATTGCCGTTTCCCAAACCGACAGCGCCACCGGCAGTTGGAATCTCTACTCCTTTGATGGCAATCCAGGGGGTGGTTCTGATTACTTCTTTGATTATCCTCACATCGGTGTTGGTCAGGATGCGCTCTATCTAGGTTCCAACATGTTTGGCGCCAGTTTTGTACGCAATCATATTTTCGCCTTTGAAAAAGATGTGATGTATGCGGGCGGAGCGGCTAATTTTGCCAAGATCAATGTTGGCAGCAGCAACTTCACCTTACAACCGGCCAAACTTAAAGGCTATCTAACAGGTGGCTGGCCAACAAATGCCAATGAACCGCATTATTTTGTAGATTCCCAATATGGCAACAATCAAAACACCCTCACAGTTTGGGCATTTAGCGATCCCTGGGGATCGCCATCACTCACATCAGCCGGGAACGTGACGGTCAACACCTACAGCCTTCCCATCAGCCAACCACAATCTGGTGGCAGCAATATTCAGGGCAATGACAATCGTTTGTTAGATGTTGAATATTGGGGCGGCAAATTGTGGGCCACCCATACTGTCGGTTGTAATCCCGGCGGCGGTACGGTTAACTGTGTGCGTTGGTATGAAATCAACATGAACAGTGGCTCACCCAGTCTCGTACAACAAGGCACATTCGCCACAAGCAGTCAATATAACAGTTTCCCCGACCTCGGCGTGAATGCTTGTGGTGATATGCTCGTTGGTTATACCAAAACCAGCAGCAGCATGTATCCCAGCGTGTACGTCGCCGGACGTGAAGCAGGTGATCCATCTGGTCAATTGAAGGATGAGACACTGGTCCATGCCGGTGAAGCAGTTTACACTGCCTACGACAGCGTACCACGCCGTTGGGGTGATTACACCGGCATGGCCCTCGATCCTGATGGTGTCACTTTCTGGTACTTAGGCGAATATTCGCGCAGCCAAGCCACGGCACGCTGGTCAACCTGGGTATCATCGCACAGTTGGCCGGGATGTAGCGTGGGCCCCACACCAACACCTGGCCCAACAGCAACGGCAACCAATACCCCGCCGCCAACAAACACACCTGTGCCACAAACCTGTACCACCTACAGCAGCACCGACACACCCATTGCGATGCCTAACGGCGTAGCCTCTATCAACTCCACAATCAATGTTGGCAGCAATGTGACCATTGCTGATGTGAACGTGAGTGTGGATATGCCACATGCGTGGGTAGGCGATCTCATCTTCTCTGTCAGCAACGGCAGCAGCAGTGCTACGATTATTGACCAGCCTGGCGCCCCTGCCAGCAGTTATGGCTGCAGCGGTGATGACATTTTGGCAACATTGGACGATGAAGCCGCACAACCAGTCGAGAATCAATGTGCAGGCAGCGTACCCACAATCAATGGCACGTTCTCTCCGAACAACCCCTTGAGCGTATTCGATGGGCAAAACAGCAATGGCAATTGGACACTGACAGTTAATGACACCTATACCAGTGCTGATGCTGGCTCACTCAATGGCTGGAGTGTTGAAATTTGTGCTGAAGATGGCGGCCCAATTGCAACAGATACACCAATACCACCTACTGCAACTGACATACCGCCAACAGCGACAGGTGTGCCACCGACGGCGACAGACGTACCGCCGACAGCGACAGGTGTGCCACCGACAGCGACAGACGTACCACCGACAGCCACAAATGTGCCACCAACAGCGACACCTTTACCACCTACAGCGACGGCCGTTCCTGGTGGCGATGATGTGATTTACGTCAGTTCGACTTCAGGAGGCAGTGTTGGTGGCGTTTCGTTTGCAGACGAAGACATTCTGGCTTTTGACACCGGCTCGAGCACATGGTCAATGTATTTCGATGGGTCTGATGTCGGTTTGAGTGGCAGCAGTTCAAGAGATGTGGATGCATTCTATCTAATGGATGATGGGAGTCTCCTGCTCAGTTTTGTCGGCCCAACAACAATCCCTGATGTTGGATCAGTAGATGATTCAGATATCGTGCGCTTTGTGGGCACATTTGGCAGCAATACATCAGGGTCGTATTCATGGTACTTTGACGGTTCTGATGTTGATTTGACAACCAATAATGAAGATATAGACGCGATTGGCTTTGCACCAGACGGCCGTCTCCTCATCAGCACCACCGGCAACCCCGCTGTTTCCGGCGTTTCAGGTGATGCCGATGAAGACCTGCTTGCGTTCGACGGAACCCTTGGTAGTAATAACACCAGTGGGACCTGGGCCATGTACTTCGATGGCTCTGACGTAGGCCTAAACAACAGTGGCAGCGAAGAAACTGGTGGCGCTCATGTTGATGCAGGGAACAACGACATTTACCTCACCACAAAAGGCAGCTTCACGGTCAGTGGTGTGAGTGGCGATGGCTCTGACATATTCGTTTGCAGCGGCAGTACACCCGGCAGCAACACAGCTTGTACATTCACCATGTACTGGGATGGGTCTGCCAATGGCTACGGCAGCGAAATCTCAGACGGCTTGCATATCGGCAACTAAGCCAACTCCATTTGAGTAAAAAGAGGGTCTCGTTTGAGACCCTCTTTGTTTATACAGGTTGGTTTTGATGAAAAACGATGGG
>CAYGMR010000126.1:3690-9033 GCA_964350725.1 uncultured Ardenticatenaceae bacterium
CGGCTTGCATATCAGCAACTAAGCCAAGTCAAATTGAGTAAAAAGGAGGGTCTCAAGTCGAGACCCTCCTTTTTTTATACAGGTTGGTCTTGATAGAAAACGATGGGGGTATGCTGGGGGCGTAGGGTGGCGCGTACGGCCGTTCCCTCCAAAAAATCTATCTGATGCGACTGCCAACTCTGCACAAGCGTACCATCGGCGAGTATCACACGATACATGTAGGCAATGCCCTGGAATTGTCGCGAGAGAATACGGCCGTTGCCATTTTCATCAGCCTCCAATTTCACATCATCAGGACGCAGCAAAATATCGACGGCCGTTCCATCTGGGAGATGCGGTGTCAGCGGAAGTTTGCCCAGGGGCGTTTCAACACCTTGTGGGGTAACAATGCCAGGCACAAAATCAGAATCTCCCATGAATTCGGCGACAAAACGAGTTTGCGGTTTGTGGAAAATCAGTTCAGGCGTGCCAATTTGCTCCAGGCAACCCGCATGCATGACGGCGACCGTATCTCCTAGGAAAAGCGCTTCTTCTTGATCGTGGGTCACAAAAACGGCCGTTGTGTTGGCTTGTTTGAGCAATGACTTCACTTCTTGGCGCACTTCTATGCGTAAAGCCGCATCTAAATTCGAGAATGGTTCATCCAGCAGCAAGACAGCCGGCTCAGGGGCAAGCGCACGCGCCAAAGCAACGCGCTGCTGCTGGCCGCCGGACAGTTCATGTGGCATTTTAGCGCCCAAACCAGTCAAGCCTACAAATTCGAGCATTTCATCTGCGCGTAATGATTTTTTGCGTTCACGCCGTGGCAAACCAAAAGCGACATTTTCGGCAACGCTCAGATGCGGGAAAATAGCATAATCTTGGAAGACCATGCCAGCGCGTCGTTTTTCGGGTGGCAAATGTTTATGATCGTTGGCAACTTCCTGACCATCAATGAAGATACGGCCGTTGTCCAACTGTTCAAAGCCAGCAATCAAGCGCAACGTTGTCGTCTTGCCACAGCCGCTGGGACCCAGCAATGCCAAAATCTGTCCCGATGCAACCTGAAAACTGACTGCATCAACAACCAACTGTCTACCGAAACTTTTGCTCAGATTTTCACAAATAACAGGGGCTTGGCTCATCAATCATTACCTTCGCAATTCTTTCTTTTTACCACAGATGATTATAAATTAATTCCGTGAAAACCTGTGGGAATCCGAGGCAAAAAATTACGATTGGGTGAAAAGTGCAAGCTTAGTGCCATCAATGCCGATCTTCACGTAAAGTCAAAACGGCCAGCGGTACACAGGCCAGAAGGATGAGTAACAAAGTCGGGGCGGCGGCACGTGCAAAGAACGCTTCACTAATATTCGTCCATACTTGCGTAGAAAGGGTGCTAAAACCAATCGGACTAAGGATCAGGGTTGCAGGCAGCTCTTTCATGCAGGTGAGAAAGACCAAGGCGCCACCGGCCAAAACACCTGGCCATACCAACGGCAGGGTGATGCGGCGGAAAATATGTAATGGAGTCTGCCCCAAACTACGACCTGCTTCTTCTAAACAAGCTGAAACTTGCAAAAATGAGGTGCGTTGTGCGCCAACAGCTTGCGGCAAAAAGAGAATTGCATACCCCAACAGGAGGAGTGGCAAAGTTTGGTAAAGTGAACCGGCATAGTTTGTGCCAAAAAAGACAAGTGCCAAAGCAACAACCAGACCCGGTAAGGCAAAACTCGTATAAGTGATCTGTTCAAATAAATTGCTCAATTTGCCTGGGCGACGCACGACCAAGATTGCAATCGGCAAAGCCAATATCATTGCCAATATCGCGGCCAATGCCGACACGCTCACCGAATTCCAGGCGGGTTCGAGCAACGCAACGAGGGATTGCACATTGCTCATGGGTGTGCTCAAATCATGCACAGCAAAATCTTGCTGCCAACCGCGCCAGAACCAATAAAGCAAACCTGCTGTGGGGATGATTAGGCTTGTAAAGACAATGCTGCTGACAAACACTAATGCTGGCCAGCGCCAGCGTCCCAACTGCGTGGGGCGACGTTTACGTCCGGCACCGATGGCTAGGCGGTTATAGCGTCCCCGTCCACGCGAACGTGATTCATAGAACAAAATAACGGCCGTTACTACCACCAATACAAGCGCAAGCGATGCGGCCGTATCCAATTTATAGCCCAGATAACGATTATAGATAACACGGGTGAAGGTACTGTATTGCCACATCGTCACCGCGCCAAAATCACGTAAGACATACAATGCAACCAATAAGCCGCCCGCCACAATTGCGGGTCGTAAATAGGGCAATGTCAGTCGCCAAAAGGCTTGCCAAGGCGATAACCCCAGGCTGCGTGCGGCTTCATTCAGAGCAGGGTCCATACGCTGCAAGGCGGCACGCACTGTTAGCAATATGTAGGGGTAGCTGATAAGTGTTAACACCAAAAACGCGCCGGGAAAACCAAACAGACTTGGCAGTCGTTCAATGCCGGTGAGCGGATATAACATTTGTTGTAATAATCCTTTGGGGGTTAAAATAGAGACGAATACAAACGCGGCGACATAGCTAGGCAATACTAAGGGCAAAGCAGCAAGGATGGCCCACAGTCGTTTAGCTGGCAAATCGGTACAAGCAGTTAACCAGGCGAGCGGCACAGCAACGGCCGTTGCGGCCACAGTTACGGTCCCAGCCAACAAAAGCGTATTGCCCAATACCGAGAGCGTGCGTGCTTTGAGCAGAATATTGACAATGTCAATGTCAGCTCCCATGCCAACTGTACGCAAGATCAGATAAAATGGAACCAATAAGACCAAACTTGCAACAAATCCAGCCGCTAACAAAAGCCCGCCACGGCTCCAGGACCATTGTGGTAATGACCAATCTGGCTTTGTGACCCGCCCGAATACGGGTTTTGCGCGTCCATAAACGTCTTGAATTACACTCATACTGGACTGTATTATGGTAAATCTTAAAATTGATTCAAGGGCAGACGTTAAACCATGTCTAACGCTCAGAAAATATAAAATTTAACAGGAGTTAAAAATGATTGGTGTTGTTGCTGGAGTCGGGCCGTTTGCAGGTCTGGATTTATTAAGCAAACTATTGGATGAAACGGCCGCTGCCAAGGATCAAGATCATGTTTCTGTGATCAGCCTATCACAACCAGAAGCGATTCCTGATCGCACGGCATATCTATTGGGAGAAACGACCGCGAATCTCACCAACCCTGCCGACCCCATATTGAGCCAACTGTTAATCCTGGAACGCGCCGGTGCCACGGTGGCTGGCATCCCTTGTAATGCAGCGCATGCGCCTGCGATATTTGATACGATTCAGGCAGGTTTGGCGACCGCGGGCAGCAGCCTACAGTTGTTACACATGATTGCTGAGGTTGGGGCTTTTTTGCGTGACAATCACCCACAAATTACGCGAGTGGGTGTGTTATCGACGACAGGAACGGCCGTTGCTCGCGTCTATCCACTCATTCTCGACCCCTTGGGCTTTACCATTCTGACTCCACCACAGGATATACAAACCAACCAGATACATCCCGCCATCTATAATCCACACTATGGCATCAAAGCATTGGGCGCAGATGCCCCGCGTGCACGCAAAGCCTTATTAGATGGTGCTGCCATGTTGCGTATGGGTGGCGCACAAGCTATTATTCTGGGCTGTACCGAAATGCCATTGGTGATCCAGGAAAAATCACTTATGGGCATGACTGTTATTGATCCGACACGTGTATTGGCTCGCGCACTCATACAGCGTATTGCCCCCGACAAACTTAGGTAATTGGCAGCAAAATTTCCTGTGAATTACCTAATTGCCGCAACGAGACGGCCGTTTTGATCGTATAATTAATTATTATGGATGATATCAAAGGTATAAAACTCCTCTTAAATTACGAGGTGAGAGAAGAAAAGCTGCAAGCTTATTACGAATTCGTAATGGGACGCTATTTGCCGGCCTTACAATCGCTTGGTTTTCAGATGAGTGATGCATGGCACACGGCCTACGGTAAAGCACCCAATCGCATGATCGGCTTTGTTTGTAAAGATGAAGAAACAATGACTGATTTATTAAACAGCGAGATGTGGGGGTCGTTAAACGACCAACTTGAAGAGTTTGTCATCGACTTCGATTATAAATTTATTCCATATCGCGGCGGATTCCAATTTTAAGGAAATTACTAAAAATCATATCTCCATTGCTGTTCCAACAACATTCTATTATCAAATAGCGCATGGCCGCTCTCACTTCGGCAAACTCAGTTCAGATTCTGACCATACCACTTGATTTAATCCGTCCAAATTTGCCTGTCTCCCCCGTTTGTTCCCTCAATAACCTTATCTTCTTGCCATTTATTCAAAACTAATGTAATGCATACATACCACCAACCTAATTCTTATGAAATCCATTTAACCTGTTAAAAGTTGTAATGACATTCTGCTTTAGGTAATTCACAAAAGATAATTTGACTTAAAACAATCGTGATTTAACGAACTGTCTATTTCAAAGGCTAAACGCGGTTTACCTAACAGATCAAATCAAAAATAAACACACGAAATACGTGCAAGAAAATTTTAACAGGAGTGAACTTAAGCTATGAGCAAAATTTTAGGGATTGATTTAGGAACGACAAATTCAGTTGTGGCTGTCATGGAAGGTGGCGAACCCACAGTGATTAGCACAGCCGAGGGTGGCCGCTTAACCCCCTCCATGGTCGCATTCAATAAAAACGGTGAGCGTTTAGTCGGCCAAACTGCCAAACGGCAAGCAACCATTAACTCAGAGAACACCATTTTCTCTGTCAAACGTTTTATCGGCCGTCACTATGATGACGTTGAAACAACTGAAGATCGGGGTCGTTTACCTTACAAAATAGAAAAAGGGCCCCAGAATGACATTCGGGTGCGTATCCCAGTTAAGAACCGCGCCTATTCACCACAAGAAATATCAGCCATGATCTTGGGCAAAATGAAAAAAGATGCCGAAGATTTCCTGGGTGAAACAATCACAAAAGCTGTCATCACTGTACCAGCCTACTTTAACGACAGCCAACGTCAGGCAACAAAAGATGCCGGCAAGATCGCTGGTTTAGAGGTCATGCGCATTATCAACGAACCCACCGCTGCCGCGCTAGCTTACGGCTTGGACAAGAAGGCCGATGAGACCATCCTCGTTTTTGACCTCGGTGGTGGCACATTTGATGTCTCTGTTTTGGAAGTCAGCGATGGCCTGATCGAAGTGCAAGCGACGAATGGCGATACCCATCTCGGTGGTGATGATTGGGATTTGGCGATTATGGATTGGGTAACGGCCGAATTCTTACGTGACCAGGGCATTGACCT
>CAYGMR010000126.1:9043-12407 GCA_964350725.1 uncultured Ardenticatenaceae bacterium
CAGCGGGTACGTGAAGCCGCCGAAAAGGAGAAAGTTGAACTTTCAACAGTCATGCAAACTGAAATCAACTTGCCATTTATTACAGCCGATGCCAATGGTCCCAAGCATTTACAAATGACCTTGAGTCGTGCAAAATTTGAGCAATTGACTGAAGGGCTTGTGAAACGTATCGAAGGGCCAGTGAAACGTGCCTTACAAGATGCAGGCATCAAGACCAGCGAACTCGATGAAGTTGTTTTGGTTGGTGGCTCAACACGTATGCCAATGGTACAAGCACTGGTACAAAAACTCACGGGTAAAGAGCCCAACAAGACGGTCAACCCAGATGAGGTTGTGGCGTTAGGTGCGGCTTTGCAAGGTGGCGTTTTGACTGGCGATGTAAGTGATGTCTTGCTCTTGGATGTGACACCGTTGAGCTTGGGTCTGGAAACCTTGGGTGGTGTGATGACTACGCTCATCCCACGCAACACAACCATTCCCACACGCAAGTCTGAGGTGTTTTCCACAGCAGAAGATTCACAAACGGCCGTTGACATTCAAGTTCTGCAAGGAGAGCGCCCGATGGCAGCCGATAACAATGCGCTGGGTGTCTTCCGACTAGATGGCATCCCACCGGCACCACGTGGCATTCCGCAAATCGAAGTGACTTTTGACATCGATGCCAACGGCATTTTGAATGTGAACGCCAAAGATAGAGCCACTGGCAAAGAACAGGCGATCACGATTACTGCCAGCACAAACTTGAACGACAGCGACATTGAACGCATGGTGAGTGAAGCCGAGCGCAATGCGGCTGAAGATCAAAAACGACGTGAACTGATCGAAGCCCGCAATACGGCTGACCAGGTCATTTACCAGACAGAAAAGAGTTTAAGCGGGTTGAATGGGCAAGTGCCTGAGGCGACACGCACAGAACTGGAACAACAAATCGCCGACCTGCGCACCGCGCTGCAGGGTGATGACAGCGAGCGCATCAAACAACTAACAGCCGCCGTGCAGCAAGCCGCGATGGCTATCGGGCAGGCTGCTTACCAACAAGATGGCTCCGCAGGTGCCAACGGCACAGCTCCCGGTGCCCCCAACGCAGATGAAGATATTGTCGAAGGCGAGTTTGAAGCTGCATAAGACACTCTGTTTTTGATATTCGTTTCCTCCTTTTGAAAACGGCCGTTCCCCAGGGAACGGCCGTTTTTGCTTTCAAGCATCTACCCAATAAAAACTTCGAGTTTACCAATATGGACGTACCAGGTTGCGAATGGAACGGCCGTAAATTGCGTCCACTTGGACCATGGTCTCCTTGTAAATCGAAATTCTATTTCGTTACACGATTTAGAAAATCGCGCTACAGTTTTTACCTTTGCTGGCGTGCTTGCAGCGAAAACAAGAAAGGAATTGTACCATGTTGCGCAGGCGGCAGCCGCCACCACCCATCCTCGCCTTGCTGCATAAAAGGGAATTTGGCACGTGCGGCATAGGGGAATTCGTGCAGGAATTCGATGTGTAAGCCGGCGTTTATGAGTGCATTGATTATCTCCCCCATACTGTGATCCCAAACGTAGGCAACCGTGGCTGTGCCTTTATCATCAGTCGCGTAGGAACCGCTGGTTTCAATGCGCTGCGGCTCGACTTTATAAAAGTAGGCTCGTTCTGCTTTGAATTGATCGTCTGGTTGGGCGCGAAAAACACGAAAAAAGGGATGATCTTCGACGATATAAAAAATACCGCCTGGTTTGAGATAATGGGCAATGATTTTGCCCCAGCGTGCTAAATCGGGCAGCCCATGCAAAACGCCATAGGATGTGAAAACGATATCGAATTCGCCAGACAGGACGTTGGGCAGGTCATAAATATCTGACTGATAAAATTTTGCAGGGATAGCGAGTTCCTGGCTAAGTTCTTGGGCAAGAGTGATCGCTTTTTGTGAAAAATCAACCCCCGTGACCGTCGCGCCGCGCCGTGCCCAAGCGAGTGTGTCCATGCCAAAATGACATTGTAAATGCAGCAGCGATTTGCCTGCCACATCACCGAGTTCGTCCAATTCAATTGAACGCAGCCTGTCTTTACCCGCTCTAAAACCGTCTAGATCGTAGAACTCTGAATCTCTATGTTCGATGGTCAATTGATCCCACCGTTTTTGATTGGCTCGTAAATAATCGTCCATAATTCACCTACAGGGTGCAAACCCGCTCATGAAATGAACGGGAACAGTTGGTCAATCCAGTTGGGAACGATTCCCCACCCGCATAAGGCAGCACATAAGGTGATGTAGCGGAGTCGGGATAGGTTTGCCCAGCACGTCAAAAGCATAATCCATCACTGGTTTGACGACTTCCGTCATCAAGCCCCGGATGCCACAAATCTACAACGCCTATAAGTTCGGAGGGGTGTCTTTTTCGGTAACGGCCGTTAACCTTAAACGTTCAGTTGTGAATTCAGGCAGTTGTGCTGTTTTGTTTAGAGTCGTGTGCGCTAACATTGTTGATTCTTTTTTATATGCTGCAAACACAGCGTGGCTTCCTTACCGGGGTTGTCCCGGACTAGCGTTTGGATCAAAGCCAATACTCACTGAGTCATTCCAATTGGGATGTTCGTAATCCCTAATATCCAGGCCACCAGCAAGAACTGAACGCAAGTTGGTCATAAAATATATCCAGCAACTGCGGCAGTTCACATGTTGCCAAGCACGATCGGGATCTTCGGTAGCACAATTCGTTTGATGCAGATCAACTTCGGTGGCTGTACCCATGTCGCGAAAGCGTACGTCTACCAACATCGTACCAAACGTGAATCGGACCAGGCGATTAGGTTCCACCTGTAGGAATTTACCGCTATGTGAGAACTCGTGAACATATGTCCAATGATAACTATCCCCTGTTTGAACCGGCTCATCCGACCTTCGTGGCGTACCGTCTATGGCTATATGCATTGCCTTGTAGATAAAAAACGATTCAAGACCTTTAGCTGTCGAAAAATAATGGAACAGTTGCTCCAATGGTGCTAGGTAATACATGTGAACATGGAACTGAGACCAATCATATGCTGTCATAGAGACTCTCCTAACTACATTTATTGTAAAGGACTGTTATGCTATTTGCTCTTTCATGCTTTCAAAAAATCGAGAACAAGCGCCGCAAATTCATCTGGTTTTTCGCGGTGTGGAAAATGACCCACTTGCGACATGATTTTGTATGCGTAAGGGCCGGTAAATGCTTTGGGTGTTTGTGGCATCGCCTCCACATTCAAGGCGCCATCTGCGTCGCCGACAATGCAGAGTGTCGCAACGGCCGTTTTCCCCACCAAGACCTTTTGTACAGCCTGATTTTTCCTGTTAGCTGCAAAAGACCAGTAGTAGCCTAAAGCACCA
>CAYGMR010000127.1:0-12346 GCA_964350725.1 uncultured Ardenticatenaceae bacterium
ACTACAAACTGTTGCGTTATTTCCGCCTTGTTGTACTAGTGGGATTAGCCTTAGATGTTTTCCCATAGAGACCATTGAGGAAAAATCTCTGTGGCCTCTATGCTCTCCGTGGTGAAACTTTTTATATCAATTGACCAACGCTGAATAGGAAAACGAACAGCAGTGTAATCAACGATAGCTGTTTGAGCAGGGGGTTGAGTTTGAGGGGATCGGTGGTGTGGGCAACGGCCGTTGCGTGTCGCCACAAGAAAGGTAATGTCAAGAGAAACAGGAAATTCCAGGGGGATGTGTAGATCAGGATGACGTACACAACATTCGTTCCGACAGCCAACGTCAACAAAACCCAATGATACGACCGTGCTTTTTGGGGGCCAATGCGGACAGGAATTGAGTTTTTGCCAGCCGTTCGATCGGAGTCGATATCGCGAATATTATTGACATTGAGTACCGCCACAGCCAATAAACCACAACTGCTGGCAGGCAGCAAGATTAACCAATCAAGCTGCTGTGTTTGCAAAAAATAGGTGCCCATCACACCCACCCAACCAAAGAAAATGAAGACGGCAATATCGCCCAAGCCTGCATAGCCATAGGGGTTTTTGCCAGCAGTGTAGGTGATGGCCGCGCCGATGGCCGCTGCGCCAAGCAAGACAAATACGACAAAAAAGATGATGCCATCGGCTCCAAATGCAAACCAGAGCAATGCCAATCCTGACAAAATCGACAAGATGGCAAAGAGGGCAATGGCACGTTTCATCGTCGCCGCGGAGATAGCGCCACTTTGCACCGCTCGTGAAGGACCTGCGCGTTCAAGATGATCGGCACCATGTTGGGAGTCACCATAGTCATTGGCTAAGTTGGAAAGGATTTGAAGGCATACGGCCGTTAGCACCGCAAAGATCAAAACTGGCCAGCTATACAACCCGGCAGCAGCGGCTAAAGCCGATCCCAATATGATGCTGGCGATCGCCAGGTGCAAGGTGCGCGGCCGCATGGCCTGCACCCATATTTTTGTTTGGTTAGATTGTTGTGAGTGTGTCATTGGAATGGATTATACTCAATGGGAGGGGAAGGTAGCAAGGCAGCAAGGTGGCAAAGTAAATGCTATTTTGAGATTGCCTACTTCTTAATTCTGCAATTTTTAACTTTGCAACTCTGCAACTTTGCAGCCATACTCTTTAGGGTGAAAAATTATGCAACCTCTATTAATTTATGCTGGCGATTGTGGCTTTTGAGAAAAAAGTGCGCGTCTGGTGCAGACGTGGACAAACGGCCGTATCGCCAGAAAAGCGTGGCACACTATTCCTGATGAGTTAGAAACGCTGGGGTTGACCTTGGACGATGTCATGACGCAGGTCTGGTTTGTGGATGGCAACGGCCGTTTAACGGGTGGTGCCGCGGCGATCAACGCTGCTTTAGCCTTGGTTTGGTGGTTCAAGCCAATTGCATTTCTCTATCAACTTCCTGGTATTTGTCAGTTAGAAGATCGGGTATATCGCTGGGTCGCCGACAATCGATACCGGCTGCCTGGCAGCACCCCTCAGTGCGCAATCCCCACAGAAAAACCCGAGTAAATCCATAATAATTTGTGCGTTTAATAAAAAACTGGAGTCTGGCGAATTTCAGATTTGTCAAGTTTCTACCACGAGTGGATTGTAAACAAATTTGTCAAAAAACTTGACAAATCTCTTTGGTAGAACAAAAAACGCCAGAGCCCTTTAAAAAACTTACCACAGAGAACACAGAGGACACAGAGAAGATAATCTTCTGGAGGAAACTCTGTGTCCTTTGTGGTGAAATTATCCCTTTTTCAATGGGCGCATCTGTGGCAAAAAACATCACCAACCCATTATTTCAGCAATTGCTGGAATCAGTTGGTCGGCCATTTTTTGATGTCCATTAACATTGGGGTGATAGTCGCAGCCATAATCAACTTCAGAAAGTTCCAGATTATTCTCGATGGGTACGTAATAGATTCGATCATCATTGAGTTGTTGATTGGCGCGGGCAACGGCCGTTTCGACATACCACCACACATCTGCGAACATAATCGGACCGGCGGTTGCAAAAATGTGGGCTTGTGGATAGGCTGCCCGAATTTCTGTTAACAAATTCGTGTAGCCACTAACAAACTCTTCTTGAGCAGGGAAAGGGTCAGTCGAAAAGTCGTTTGTTCCCAGGTTGACCACGACCACATCCGGTGTCCATTGCGTGAAATCCCAGTTCAGCCCCGGAAAAAGTGCCACGGTGCGTTTGAAATAATCAACGGCCGTTGTCCCCGACGACGCCTCTGCATAGGCAAAATTGCGCACAACACCCAGGCCAGAGAGCGCGATCAAACTGTATTCAGCCTCAAAGTGATCGGCCGTTAACCCAGCAAAAGAGCGTGCGGCGTTTTGTGTCGCAGGTGTGAAATAGCAAGTTGGACTATCGCCCTCATTGCCGTAGCCGACAGTGATGGAGTCGCCGATAAACTCAATCCGTCGCGTGGGCGGGGCTGGCGCTGGTGACAGCTTGTTCCCGCCATCAATAATAAAACCACGAAATGCACCACGACCGACTTGTGCCTCGGTGCGTTTGAAGATGCGCACATGGTGTTCACCAGTGGGCAAATTTTCAGCTAACTGATAAATGGTTTCTTCAGGTACAGTTTGTAGAACCTGTGTTTTGCCATCAATGGTCACGTTAAAAAGGTTGTTGCCACTTTCGAGAATTATTGCTACTGATGTGCCGCTGAAATTGGTTTCAATGCTAACCCCTGACCAGTCGAAGATAGGATTGGCTGGATCACGTTGATCAACGCGGCCGCCATACCGAATATTTGGATCATCGGCGGCGATGGTGATGGGGGGGAGGATGGGCGTTGGCGTAGGAACGGCCGTAAATGTCGCAGGTGCGGATGTTGTGGCTGTCATTGATGGCTCTGGCGTGGGCGACGCAGTTGGTGTTTGGGTGGCTGTGGAGATTTTGGGTGGCAGCGAGCTGTTTGTGGGCGCGGCGACCGTATTTTCGACAACGGTTGCCTCTTTCAACTCTGAATCTGTGGTTTGGCAGCCAGTAAAAAACAGCAACCAGGTTAACATAAATATACCAAGCCGGTTTTTCCATCTTAGATTGTTCCCTAAAATAAATGATCCCATTGCTCTCAAACAGGAATAGACGCGCCAATGCCAAACCGACTCGTTGCGTGGCTCATTATCTGCTTGCAGTGGCCGTATTGTTCTGTATTTACGTCGTTCTGGTTCAGCACAAGTTTGTGATAGGCTCCCACTCACTGTTTCAACCTGCCCATGATATGTGCATCTGCCCAACGGCCGTCGCCATAATTGTAGAGTTGTTTTGTGCCTTCGCGCTCAAAACCAAACTTTTTATACAAGCGAATAGCGTGTGCATTTTCAGGGTTTACCACGAGTTCAACCCGTGTTAGATTGAGCCAATTATCGGCAATATCTATAATGCCATCCATCAATTGGCTGCCGATGCCCATGTTCCAATAGTTGGGATGCACCATCATGCCCAGCCCGCCAACATGGCGCGTGCGCGGGTTTTGATGCTGGTGTATGTGGATATTGCCGACAACTTTTTGTGTGCCGTCGTCATGCTCTGCCACGGCAACCAGGCGCTGCGAACCAGGACGTGGGTTTTCGACCCGCTCGACGGTGGCGCTTTCTTCTTGGCTTGGCAATTGATTGGTTGTACGGGCAACGGCCGGATGGCGATACATCGCAGCCAGAGCAGAAGCATCGTCGCTGTGGACGGGACGAATGCTAATGTTGGCAACACCTTCCGCTTGTGGCAACACTGGCGGCTGTTTGGGGTAGGCGATGGGCGCATTGGGAATGATGCGTGCCATCACATGTTCGTCGTTGAAACGGCCGTCGCCAAAAACTGCCATACGGCGCGTGCCTTCAATCTCAAAACCAAACTTTTCATACAAATGAATGGCAGCCGCATTATGGCTGACAACCTCTAATTCGACGCGGATAAGATTGAGCCAATTATCAGCCAAATTCACGCCAGCTTCCATCAAGGCTGTGCCCACACCTTGCCCCCAGGCATCTGCCGCCACCATCACGCCGATGTCTGCTGAATGATAGCGGCGTGGATTGTGGCTTTGGGTCAGGGTGAGTATGCCGACGAGACGGCCGTTGCGTTCTGCCACCAAACGATGTTGTCCGGGCTGGCTGCTGCTGAGCCATTTTTCTGTCTGTGGCAATTCCTGGCTGGGCAGTTGCAGCAATGTCCGCGCCACTTGGGGATCTTTGGATATAGCATATAAAGCCTGGGCATCGTTTGGGTGTACTGGACGAATATGAATGCTTTCACTCATAATGTTTTGAGTCACTTGCTATGGATAAATAAAGTAAATACAGGATATATTCTGACAACATTGTAACACACACTGACTCGTTTTGTTGAGTTTAAAAGCATCTAAAAGATACCTGTTCAACTAATCTGGTACAGGGTGGATTGCCAATGAATTGGGACTGATAACATAAACGCAACCTGTCGATTTTGCGAATGAGTTGACGGTTTTCCTGGCGCAGGAGGTAGATTATAGAAAATTGGCGATTATGCTTTTATTTTGGTACAGTACAAAAATCAGATAATAACACTGTTTTTGATTATTTACATAATTTTTTTAAAATGATTTAAACAAATGAGGATAACGAATGAACCAGAAGTTTTCAGCAAAAAACGCACTAAAGATCATATTTATATTTGCGGCAATTTTTTTTGTGGTTTTATTTTCATCTGCACAACAAACATTTTCAAGTCCTCAATATGCTGAAGATGAGATAAATTTGCAAGATGATAGTAATATAGCGAACAATGATGGCGATATGTTTACGGCCGTAACGCCCACAACCTATTCAAGTGCATCCGATGATGCGATTGCACGCTCACGTTTGGTGACAATTAACGAAAAAGGGCGAAATTCTTTGCCTGCCACTCCAGATCATGCTACACAACAAATAATGCAGCTCAATTTGTTTGAAGACGTGGTACTCACTGTTGTCCAGGATCGTATTGAGCTGAACGAATCAGGCAGTTACACCTGGTTTGGCCATGTTAAAGATGTCGAATTCAGCGATGTGATTCTGGTTGTAAATGGCTCTCTGATGACTGGTCAAATTACCATGCCCGCTGCAACCTATAATATCACCCCCATTGAAGGCAACCTGCATCGCATTGCCCAAATAAACACCGCTGCAATTCTGTCCGGGGAAGATGATTCACGTATACCCCCCCTATCTGATGATCAAGAAGCAGCGCTTGCTCCTGATGCTTCTGATGATGGCTCAATCATCGATGTTATGGTGCTCTATACGGATGATGCAGTCGCAGCCCACACGGCTGGTACCTTACAAAACTGGATTGAGCTATTCATGGCTTACACCAATCAAGCTTATATCAATAGCAATATCAATCAACGTGCTGTCCTCGTGCAAACGGCCGAAATAGCCTATAACGAACCAGGCGACCTCAGCACGGCATTAAGTGATCTTACCACTAAAAATGATGGCAAATTAGAAGATGCCCATACCTGGCGAAACACATATCATGCTGATTTAGTGCTCCTGCTTGTGAACGATGATGGCAGCCCTGGTAGTTGTAGTGGTCTGGCGTGGGTACAAACGAATGTTACGCCGTCTTTTGAAACCAACGGGTTTGGTGTAATGAAGGCATGCTCCTTTGGCGCCGGGGTTTTTGCGCATGAGCTGGGTCATACAATGGGTGGTCAGCATGATTGGTATGTTGGTACAGAGACGGTACCGTATCCATATGCGCATGGTTACATAGACATTACCAATGGTTTTCGCACAATTATTAATACCGGACATGCAGGTGGTCAAGAGGTTTTCGCACAATTATGTCTTACAATAACCGGTGTTCCAGCCTTGGGATATCTTGTCCTAGCATAACCTACTTCTCAAATCCAGGAGTTAATTATCAAGGCAATCCAACCGGCATTCCTGGTGTCACACCTATAAATTGCATAGGAAATCAACCTGCGGCAGAGTGTGTCGCCGATATCCGTACGACCTTCGACAATACCGATTCTAATACGGCCGTTTTCCGCAGCAGCCAAAACACCTGGATAGGCAATAACACCAACTGGCACGATCCCAATAACTGGATAATGAATGAAGGCCCACCATCAGGAACAACACCCGTAAACCGTGTGCCGCGCACAATTGATAATGTGCTTATCCCGGCCGCCCCCACCGGTGGTAATTTCCCCACCATCAGCGCCAACGCCGATGTACGTGATGTCACCATCGAAACAGGTGCAACCCTCAACATGACCGCGGGTACCCTAAATGTGTATGGCATTTGGGAAGATATGGGGACGGGCGTATTTAATGCAACGGGTGGCACGGTCGTCTTCAAAGGTACGATCGCCCAAACAATCTCTAGCAATTCAACTTTGCTGCGCAGCGGTACCGCCTTGGCTCCAAGCAGTTTTAACAATGTACAAATCGGTGATGGTGGCAGCACCGTTGTCAAGCTCAATACAAACATCGATATCAATGGCAACCTTGTCATGAGTGCTGGTGCCCGTTTCGAAGCTGGTAGTAGAACGATCCGGATTGCAGGAAACTGGACAGAAAATTCGCCAGTCAATTTTGTTGAAGGTACAAGTTCCGTCATATTCGATGGCACAAACCAGGCCATCAACAAAGTCACAACATCGGCTATTTTCAACGAAGATTTCAGCGATAGTGATGGCGTACCTTGCTGTGGAACATCCTCGATGCCATCAGGCTGGACAAATGAGAATACAGCCTGGTTTTTCGGTGAAAGCGGTGCTGAAACCGGACGCGCGCATGGCACTGCCAACGGTTGGCTGCATACTTCTGCCATGTACTTAGCTACGGGTATTAATTAGAGGATGGGATTGGATTTTGTGGTAGGCGCAGGCTCATCATTGAATGTGCGCTATGGTGATACAGCCAATTCTGGTGCAATGACGGGTATTATCGGTTCAAAAAACACAACTGGCCCAGCCAACTTTAATTTCACCGTTCCCTCAAATGGGTTTTACTATATCGGATTCCAAAATATATTTGGTAGTGGTTGGTCAAATATCGATAATGTAGTGATTTCTGCCATGAGTAACATTACGTTTAATAACCTAACAGTTTCCAGCGGGACAACTGCTCCCGCCAGTAATGTTCAGGTGAAAGGTAATCTAACGACAAACAGCACTGGGATCCTCAATCTTGCACAGAACGAGGCTACCGTAGAAGGGTTGGTTACGAACAATGGCACGTTGCAGCAATCTCGCAATATTAATGATGGGTCTGGCGGCACGACTTATGATTTCTTGATTTTGAAAAATGCCGCCTTAAATGCAACCAAATATTATGGTGTGCAAATAACGCCAGATAATGGTCAGGCTTTAGGCAACACAACCGTAATGGTGAAAGGCAATCAGGATTGTACGTCAAATGCTGCTGACCCTCTTGCTCGCCGTTGTTATGACGTGACACCCAACAGCGCCCAAAGCGCAACTATTAAATATTGGCTCACAGATGGTGAACGCAATGGTCAGGTACAAAATGCATTAAAAGTATGGGATTATAACAATAGTGCCTGGGTTCAAGTCGGCAATACTGCTGCGTATGGAGCCGGCTGCGGTGCGGATTCTACTTGCTGGGTGCAATACAGTGGCATAAACACTTTCTCACCGATGGTGGTTGGCAGTGGCGCAGCACCTACCGGCACGCCCGGTGGTGCGGTATGTTCGGCACCAAGCCCGGCATCAAATCTTGCGGCCGTAAAAAGTGGTAATAACGTTAATTTGAGTTGGACGGCGGGCGCGGGCGCAGAATCATATGATGTTTATCGCAAAGCCAATGATCCTTACTTTACTGCAGGCGGAACATTAATTGCTAATGTGGCTGGCACAACTTACTCTGATACGGCAACCCCCTTAGGTAACCCCGCAATGAACTATACCTATGCTATCGTTGCCAAAAAGGGGTGTGGTTCTTCATCCGCACAAGTCGGTCATGTTGGTGAATTTGATTTTGGCATCACACCTGGCACAAATCCTTCCACCAATCTTTTTGAAGATAATATGGAAAATGGGAGCACCAAGTGGACTGTTTCACACGGAGCCGGTGCCAATGATTGGGCATTAGGTACGACGAATCCCAACAGCCCAACGCATGCCTGGTTTGCCGAAGATGTTGCCACCGTCAGTGACCAATATTTGACAATGGCCAATGGAGTTACAGTTAGCGGCACTTCAGTACTGACCTTTCAGCATCATTACAATACTGAAGCCACCTATGATGGTGGCGTCGTAGAAATCTCGATTAATAATGGGGTCTGGACAGATTTAGGGCCGCAAATGACAACAAATGGCTACAACGACACGATTGATGGCGGCTTTGGCAGTCCGATTGCTGGGCAACAAGCTTTTACTGGCGACAGCGGTGGTTATGTACAAACGTCGGTAGATTTGAGTGGATTCAATGGCAGTAATATACGTGTTCGTTTCCGTATGGCAACCGATAGCTCAGAACTGGCTGTGGGTTGGTATGTTGATGATGTTATTATTACGCAATAAAATGAGTGATGTGAGGAAATAACAAAAAACAGGGTAGCAACGGCCGTTGCTACCCTGTTTTTATCTACAGATCAATCGGGTTTTCGAGCAGAGCCACCAATAGATCCACACATTGTGCCACATCATTGGCATCGACTGTCTCGCTGGGCGAATGCACATAACGACACGGAATCGAAATACAGCCCGCCGCACAGCCCGGCCCGGCGATTTGCATCGAGCGGGCATCGGTGGAGCCACCTTCCAAGACCTCTAATTGATAGGGGATTTCTGCTTCCTCGGCACGCTGGCGCATCAAACGTACCAAGCCGGCATGGGCGATCATGCCAGCATCTTTGACTTTGATCGCGGGACCAGCGCCCAATTTGACAGCCATACGGTGCGCTTTTGGTGTGTCGGCAGATATCGTTACATCTAAAGCAATACCGACATCAGGCAGCAAGCCATTGGCGGCCGCTTCTGCGCCACGTGTGCCGACTTCTTCTTGGGTACTAAACACAAAATAAACATCATGGGGTGTCGACTTGAGCCGTTTGAGGGCTTCGATACCAATTGCGCAACCGATGCGATCATCCATGCTTTTGGCGGTGAGATGGGTTCCTTGGGCCAGAAACGGCCGTATAAATCCCGCCGCATCACCCACAGAAACCGGACAATCTTCGCGGCTGCTCGCACCGACATCAATATAATGTTTACTCAAAGGGTGAACCTTGCCACGCTCCTCGATGCGGTCACAGCTGATGATGCCGATGGTGCCATCTGCAAATTGTACGCGCCCGCCTAACAAAGTGTGGGGATAAACGCCACCGATATTGGTGAAGCGACAAAATCCTTCTTCTGTGATGTGTGAGACCATCACACCAATTTCGTCTAAATGCGCCGCGATCATCACTTTTAGACCGCTGCCATCTCCTTTTTTGAGGGCAATTAAACTGCCCATTGCATCCACACTGATCTCGTCAGCATAATCTGCAATTTCGGCTTGCACTAACTCGCGGGTCTGATCTTCAAAACCAGATGGACCAAAAGCTTCGGTTAATTTTTTGATAAGTTCGTTCATGGTTGTTCCTTCGTAATCGTATAAAAATAACTTTCCGTTTTTGTTTGTAATAACCGCTTCAGCGGTCTGCGACCCAGAGGTCGTCCACGACTAAAGGCGTTACTACGAACTTATTTACGGACGCTTACTCAGCGATTCAGCCCAGCAGCTAATTTCGTTTTATGATGTCCTGTGTGAAGCCGCGTAAAACAGCTTCTGTGAGCCGCACGACATGGGCATAATCTTGTAAATTGATCATCATTGCGGGTGTATGCATGTAGCGTCCCGGTACGGCGATGGTAGCCGAGGGGATGCCGCCGCGTACACGTTGGATCGCACCGGTGTTTGTGCCGCCGCCGCCTGGCTTCCGAAACTGGAAGGGGATGTCCAAATCAGCGGCCGTGCGCGTGATATAACTGACAAGTCGTGGGTTTTGGATGGTTCGACTGTCCATCACGTAGATGGCCGGCCCTTTGCCCAAAGATACGTTTGGGCTGGCATCTTCTTCATTGGGCATATCATAGGCGGGTGTGGATTCCAGCACAAAGGCCGCGTCTGGGTTAATGCCATAAGCGGCGACTTGCGCACCGCGTAAGCCAACTTCTTCTTGGACAGTGAAGGCCGCATACAGATCAAAGGGGTATGGGTCTGCACGTAGTAGTTCGATTAAAACGGCGCAGCCGACGCGGTCGTCAAATGCTTTGCCGATGGCTGTGTTGCCCGCTTCTGCATAGGTCGTAAGAAATGCGGCTGTTGTGCCAATTTTTGCCTTACCCAACGCTGCATCTTTGTTTTTTGCGCCAATATCAATGCGCATGGCACTGTGTTTGACGATGCTTGTATATTGATTGCCAGTCAACAAGTGAATCGGTTTTGCGCCAATGACCCCGATGATCTTTTTGGGGCCGACTTGCACCACTTTGCCGAGTAAGGCACGGTCATCAATGCCACCCAGCTTTTCAAATTTGAGCATTCCTTGCGCATCGGCGCCCGTAATCATGAGGCCGACTTCGTCCATATGCGCATCGACCATGACACGTAATTCGCTTGCCCCTGTACCCCGTTTGAGGGCGATTAGATTGCCCATGGTGTCAACATGCCACTCATCGACATGCTCCTCGATTAAATCGCGGATAAGGATGCGTACTTTTTTTTCGCGGCCGGATACGCCAATTGCTTCTGTGAGTTGTTGCAATAATTCGTTCATTTTTCCATCATGCTCGCGGATAGGTTTCCAAGGAAATCAGTGTTGAGATTGCAGAGGAATTCTGCCAGTAAACGGCCGACACGTTCGACATCTTGGGTATCAATGGTTTCAACCATGGTGTGCATATAACGCAGCGGAATCGAAATCAAACCTGTGGGAATGCCTTCACGTGCAACTTGCAGCCCGAAAGCATCGGTGCCGCTGCCACGCGTATGGGTCTCGGGTTGGGTTTTCATCTCTAATTTTTCGGCACTCTTTTTGAGGGCTTTGTGCATGCCAGGATGGACATTGGGACCAATGCCTAACACGGGGCCGCCGCCGAGGTCAAAGCTGTTGCTGTCGTTGAGCATAGCCCCTTTGCCGAAGGTTACATCAATGGCGATGGCGGCATCTGGTTTCCTGGCGAAAGCTGCGGTGTAGGCACCTAAAAGACGGGTTTCTTCTTGTGCTGTGGCGACGACGATCAGGTCCCAGGCATGCGAACGGCCGTTTAGATAATCAAAACAGGCTGTCACGGCCATCACTGAGGCGCGGTTGTCGAGTGCTTTGCCTGTAACCAAACTGCCTTGTAATTTGCGTAATGACTGTTGGAAACTGACAAAATCGCCGATATTGACCAATTCGCGAAGTTCAGCGGCGGGCATGCCGACATCTAAAACTAAATCTTCAAAGCCATAAGGTTTATTCCGGCGACCGAGCGGTAACATGCGACTGGGCAATGACCCCAGCACGCCCACCAAATCACGTTTACCATGGACAACGGCCGTTTGTCCGTACAAATGGCGAATGTCAACACCGCCGACATTGGTCAAACGCATAAATCCATAGCCTTGATGATCGGTGACATCTTTGACCATCAAGCCGATTTCATCTAAATGCGCGGCTAATAAAAGCTGAGGACGCGGTTCAGGTCCTTGACCGCGTTTTACAGCAATGACACTGCCAATGCGGTCAATTTCAATTTCGTCGGCATATGGCTGCCACAAATCGGCAATCGTTTGCGCGATTTTGTGTTCATTTCCAGATGGGCCGGGTGTTTCACTGAGTTGTTTTAAGGTTTCAAATATCTCCATAATTTAGTCTCTATTCCGAAAACGGATCTCATGTGGGAACAAATGTATCCGGCCGTTTTCGGTGGGCATCGTTGTGGGTGAAGGGGTTGCTGTAGGCGTAAACGATGCGGTTGATGACAAAGTCATTGTGGGTGTGGGTGACGCTGCTTCTGTTGCTGGCGGCATGTTGGTTGGTGTTGCGCTAGGGGGTGGGGGCATGGGCGATGGGGTTTCTGTGGGGGGGGCATCTGTTGGCGGCGCGGTTGTTGCTGTTGGCGGAACGGCCGTTTCGGTTGGTTTGGGAGGTGTATCTGTCACAAATTGGGTAGCGGTTGCTGTGGGCGGTAATGTCGCTGTGGCCGATGCTGTCGGCGTGGGGGATGCTGTCGCTGTGGACGTCGGTAACGGTGTGGCTGTCTGTGTAGGCGCTGCTGTATTTGTGGCCGTGGCTGGAATAACGGTTGGCC
>CAYGMR010000128.1:0-12310 GCA_964350725.1 uncultured Ardenticatenaceae bacterium
ATAGATTTCCCTGTTTTTCGCACCCAAATAAAGAGGGTTTTCAAACGCGATATTCCACTCAAAGAACGCCATGAGTGGGAACTTTTCTTGGCTGATGCCCAACATCAGCATCAACAACTAACAACACAAATCATTACCCTTGAAACCGACCTAAACCAGCAAGTTTACGAGCTTTTCCACCTCACCCCAGAAGAAATCCAAATCATCGAAGAAAGCACCAAATATAAGTATGGCGAGGTATAGCTAAAACACAAACACCAAACATCCACCGTGTCATGCTGAGGGCCAAAGCCCGAAGCATCCCAAATACGTGGGATTCTTCGCTGCACTCAGAATGACACGGCTGACGACCGCATTGACCAAATCGCCTACAAACTCTACGGCCTCACTAAATGACACGGCCACGGCTAAGGTAAAAGCAAACGCTACTTACTGGCTACACGAAAATTTAATTGTTTTTGACTGGATGATGTCAACTATCAAACAATTGTTGTTTAAAAAATTACGCGGGTAACTATTACCAATTCCCAATAAGTGTCATTTCGAGCCGCTTTTGGCGAGAAATCCCGCTTAATTCGGCCATCTGGATTTCTCCCTTTGGGCAAACCTGTGCTGAGGAATGGGGATTAATATGATCCTTGATCCTGAGCTTGCCGAAGCAATGGCAGACGAGGGTTCTGGTTGTTCCCCGATTTAATTTTTAAAGACTAAACGCTTAATGGTATTCTGCCTACACGAAAACAAGTTATTCAGTAACAATAGGAGAAAATATGCACGATCTAACCATAACCGCCCCCGCTTTTATCAAAATGGCCCATCAAATTGTGTGGTGCAGCGCCGCCACTGTCGATTCACACGGACGACCGCGTGCACGCATTCTGCATCCAATCTGGCAATGGGATGGCACAAACCTCGTCGGCTGGATAGCCACAAGCCCCACCCCCACAAAACGTGCCCACCTCAAGGCACATCCGTACATGTCACTCAATTATTGGGCAGAAAACCATGACACCTGCGTCGCTGAATGTCGCGCAACGTGGGCTTTTGACGATGCCACACGCAGCCGCATTTGGGAGTTGTTTTTAAATGCACCCGCGCCGGTTGGCTATGATCCCACTATCGTTCCCGCCTGGACAAGCCCCACCGCAGAAGCCTTTGCCGTGATACGCCTAGAGCCGTGGCGCTTACGGGTGTTTCCCGGTAGTTTGCTCAGTCAACAAGGTGGCGAAGTTCTTACCTGGCAAGAAAAATGAAGCTGCGGTTTTGAATCCGCAGCTAGGGAGAAAGTGCGTTGATGGAAGTTGATGGAAGTTAAATATTTATTTCGGTAATAGAGCCAGCAGTTAAAACTGCGCCTACAAAAACTAAGTCGGTCTTCACCGACTAGCGGCCAGTCCATGCAGGTGGACTTTGAAGTTGTAGCCGTAGGGCGTAGCGTCGCGATAGCGACCATTTATTCGCTGGGTGTGATTACCGATTTGTTTTCTAAAATTCCATAAACGCACTAAAAACACATGTTTATCGTCAAAAACGGCCGTTTTCAACCTGTTTTAACAGGTTTCCTGTCTTAGCCGCGCATTTGAATGCAATGAATTCTGCTTTCCAGTTCTTTAACGCCTGGCGCAATATCCGTAGTTCCTGCTTGTTGCGCATCCGCTGCACCAGTTCCATATCCTGAATACAACTGCCAATAGTAATCCGTAGTTGGTGGCCGTAAATGACCCCGGCAAAAGGGATCCCCGCCATCTGGCGGCGTTTCGCTTCAGCCAATAAATCATCGTCTTGAGTAAATAAAATACGCTGTAATTCTGTGGCACGATCAAGCAAGCGCGCGTCGTCTGCCATGTGATGTTCATCCTCCTGAGCTGTAAGGACATCAACATCACGCAATCGTAAGCCAGTTGTTATGGCGCGTTGAACGTGTACGTCCATGTAAAACGCAATTGTCATTCAAGCATACCTTGCTTACGCAAGCGTGTTGCTAATGGCGAAGAGCCTGCTTCTTGGCGTGATTGTTCCACATGCTCTAATCGGCGTTGCATATCAGCATCCAGCGTTGTTTTGTGTTCCCAATAATACGCTAACGCCGAATGAATTTGACTCATCGTCAAATATGCATGCTGAAAATGAAGCTCTTCTGGACGCCACCCATAGGCTATTTGCGCCATGACTACGCACTATGTACTATTTAATGTTGACGCCACGAATTCCGATTGACCCAAATTTCTGAGACCAATGTCATCTCGAATCTGTGACGAATGACACTGTTTCTGTTTCCTCAACCCAGGTAAATTTAGGTAAATCGCGATAAGTCTTTTGAAATAGATTGTTTGTAAAATCGCGGTTTCCTTGAGGAATTCACAAAATCGCAGTTATTTTTGGTCAAAATATTTTTTGTGAATTACCTAAAGCATAATCATATAGTGGTCACAGCATACGATTGTGCCACTATCTCTACACACAATTCAACTGGGGTTCAATAGTTTCATACCAAACAGCACATCACTTCCTCTCAATTCTTCATGACCTGCGTGCAATTTTGGTGAAATTCTTAACCCAAGACCTTTATTGAGGATTAGATGGCTTATATTAGCGGACTTCCCCATAACGAAACCATCACCCATGATATCATCATTGTGGGCGCAGGGCTGGCAGGCTCTTGGGCGGCGATGGTCGCCAGCAAAGAAGGTGTCACCGACATCGGCGTTTTGTCTAAAATGCACCCCTTACGCTCACACAGCGGGGCGGCACAGGGTGGCATTGCTGCCGCAATCAACAATGTGCGTCCAGTTGAGGGCACTGGCCCACGCGGCCCATTAGAACCCGTCCCTGATGGCGCTGAACCGCCCGACAGTTGGGAACTGCACATGTTCGACACGATCAAAGGGTCCGACTGGCTGGGTGATCAGGACGCCATCGAGATCATGGTCAAAGATGCACCTGAAATCATTTATGAATATGAGCGTATGGGCTGTGTGTTTAGTCGTTTAGCCGACGGCCGTATCGCTCAACGCCGTTTTGGTGGCCATAGTTCACCCCGCGCCAATTACTCTGCCGATTACACCGGCCATGTATTGTTACATACCGCCCACGAACAAGCCCTCAAACATGGTGTCAAATTCTACAGCGAATGGCAATGTCTCGACCTAATTATTGAGGACAATATTTGTCGCGGCATTGTGGCCATGGACATCACCACCGGCACGCTGCATTTGATGCGTGCAAAAGCTGTTTTGTTTGGTACGGGTGGTTACGGCCGTGCCTGGAAAATCACCTCCAACGCCACCGCCAATACCGGTGACGGCGTCGCCATTGCCTACAACGCCGGTGTGCCGCTCATGGACATGGAATTTGTGCAGTTCCATCCTACCGGCCTCTACGGACATGGCATCCTAATGAGTGAAGCCTGTCGCGGCGAGGGGGGTTACCTAACGAACAACAAAGGCGAACGTTTCATGGAAAAATATGCGCCTGACAAAATGGAATTAGCCCCGCGTGACCTTGTCAGCCGCTCGGAACAGACCGAAATTGAAGAAGGACGCGGCGTCGGTGCCGACAATATGGGTGTCTTTCTAGACATGACACATCTCGGTGCCGACAAGATCATGAGCCGTTTGCCGCAGGTGCATGAATTGGCACTAGATGTTACTGGAGTCGATATTATTACGGATCCTGTGCCCATCCAGCCAACAGCCCATTACAGCATGGGTGGCATTCCGGCAGATTCCAACTGCCAGGTGATTGCCGATGCTGAAAACACGCCCGTTGTTGGATTTTTTGCGGCTGGTGAATGTGCCTCTATCAGCGTACATGGTGCAAACCGTTTAGGCACAAACAGTTTACTTGACGCCTCTGTATTCGGCCGTCGTGCGGGTTATGCCATGGCACAATTCATCAAAGATGGTGCCGAACTGCAACCCGTAAGTGCTGATCCAGTCACACAAGCCCAAACACGTATCGATAAATATCTCAGCCCGGTAGCCCCTGATAAAAAAGAATCGGTGGCCGCAATCGGTGCGGCCTTAAAAGAAACCATGACCTTAAATGTCGGTGTCTTCCGTAATGCCGAACGTCTGCAAACCGCACTCAACGACATCAAACAACTCCAGACGCGCTTCCAAAATGCACGCATCATGGATAGCAGCAAACGCTACAACACCGATTTACTGGCCGCGATTGAGACCGAAAATCTACTCACATTCAGTGAGGTGATTGTCAGCAGTGGTCTGGCACGCACCGAAAGCCGTGGTGCTCATTACCGCACCGACTTTGCCAAACGCGACGACGAAGAGTGGCTGAAACATACGCTGGCACATAAAAACGAAGCCGGCCCTGTGCTTAGTTATAAAGATGTGAAAATATTTTGGGATCGTTTCCCGCCACAGGAACGGAAATATTAAATCAATCAACTCAGGGCCAGTTTCCTGACCGCGCTCAGTTGCAAATCGGTCAGGAGAGCGGCCGCGAGTATTTTTGCAAGGAATGCACTATGACAGCAAATGGTAAAACAAAAAAGGCAACGGTACGCATTCAACGTTTTAATCCAGATGTAGACAAAAAGCCATATTTGGATGAATTCGAACTCAACATCGGCCCCGAAACGACGATTTTAGATGCATTGGAGACGATTAAGGGGCAGCAAGATGGCAGCGTGACTTTCCGGCGTTCTTGCCGCCACGCGATTTGTGGCAGCTGCGCGATGAGTGTGAATGGTGTCAACACACTGGTGTGTAACCGCCCTCTGCATGAGCATTTAGATAGGAAGGGACGTGTCACGATACGGCCGTTGCCCTATATGCCGATCATCAAAGACCTCGTCATCGACCGCTCCTCCTTTTGGGAACAATATCTGCGCGTCAAACCGTGGCTAATTTCCAATGATAGCTTTGGCGACGGCAAAGAAGCCACCAGCGAATATCGTGTCTCGCAAGCCGAAGTGGACGCCCTCAAAAACGCCGAAACCTGCATCATGTGTGGCGCCTGTTATTCCGCCTGCCAGGTTGTGGCCATGAACAAAAAATATATCGGACCGCACGCCCTGCTAAAAGGCTTCTTGCGTGTGTTAGACCCACGCGACACTGCCCCCGCCGAACGGCTCGAAATCGTTGGCCAAGATGATGGCGTTTTCCGCTGCCATACCATCTTCAACTGCATCGATGCCTGTCCCAAAGGGCTCGACCCAACCTACGCCATCGAAACCATGCGCAAACTTGTCCAAAAGCGTGAAAAGTTTGAACAGGCACGCATCGAAAGGCAAAAAACCTTGGAGCAACCAGTAAGTTAATGGTCAATTGTCAATTGACCATTGAGAATTGGAGCGTTTTATGTACAAAACAACCGGATTCGTCAGTTTTTTGTTTCGTCGGGTTTCAGGGCTTGCCCTGGTTTTTTACCTGGCGATGCACATGTGGGTAATTGGCTCGATCAACCAGGGGCCAGAAGCGTTCAATCTGCGTCTCGGCATGATGCAATCACCCCTGTTTAAGTTCGGTGAGGTATTGTTGTTAGCGGCCGTTATCTACCATGGACTTGATGGCATTCGCTTGCTCATCGTGCATTATTTTAAGATTACCAATTACCGTAAAAGTTTATTTTATGCGATGTTTTCACTTTTTATTCTGCTGCTGATTGTTGGCGGCGTGCCTCTAATATTATTTGCTTTGGAGGGGAACTAAACCATGCGACTTTTTCTAATGCAGCGCTGGAGCGCAGTTGCTCTGATCTTTTTCTTGACCCTACATATGATTGTCGTCCATTATCCACCCGGTCACATCGACTTTAGCCTTGTCATCGAACGCCTGGCAAATCCGGTTTGGAAAGTCATCGACATTCTGTTTTTGTTTGCGGTTGTCGTCCATGGTTTAACTGGCGCATACGCGGTGTTGATTGATGTCGAAAAAGTGTCACCCTACAAACGACTGTTTGCAGGTATCGCGATTGCCCTGGGCATTTTCGCCATGATTTATGGCACAATGACTATTTTGGCCTTTAGCCCTGACGCAGTCGTAGCGATGCCATAAGAACCGGAAACTTAATCCTACGCTTATTGGCCAGGAGTAAGGGCAAAAGCAAATTGGCCAAGGGGGGTCTGCCAAGTAGAGAGGATGCCGCAGTTGCTGACTCCGCGCACAATGTAATAGGTGGGGGCGGCGGAGTCGACGACGGCGAGGTCAGTGTAGGAAGTGGTGCCAGCGGGTAGGGAGACAAGCGCTATTGTTGCCGCTGGATCGAAATAAGGCTGAGGGCTGCGATAAACTTTATAGCCGTTGTTAGCGGGATCGACAGCCCAGCTGAGGCGGACGTCGGTTTGGAGGGCGCCGGTTAACTCGATGGTGACAGTGGGGACGATGGGGGTGGTGCACGTGGCGTCGCCATATTCGTACGGACCAAGGTCCACGGCGTCGCCCTGAATGCGAGGGGTGCCGTCGAGGTCGATGGCGCTGGCGACACTGTCGTCGCCATCGTCGATGGCGGGGGAGCTGGCCTGGAGGCGGAGGTTGCCGCCGGTGCTGGGGGCGTCTGCGGGGTTGGGAGTAGTGACGAACAAGGGGTCGGCATCGGACAGGTTGTTGCCACCATTGGTGCCGCAGGCCGCCGTCCACAGGCCGCCGGGGTAACAGCCCTGGACGAGGCTGTGGCTGATAGTGGGGATGGAGCCGCCTATGTTGTAAACAGATGCACCAACCGTGGCGACAGTGCCGTCGGCCTGGTTGTTCCAGAAGATGGTGTTGCGGATGAGGGGACTACTGGCGTTGACGTTGTACATGCCACCGCCGGCGGAGGCGGAGACGCTGTTGCCGCTGAAGGTGACGTTGGTGAGGGTGGGGCTGCTGCTGTTGTTGAACATGCCGCCCCCGGCTTCGGTAGCGCTATTGCCGCTGAAGGTGACGTTGGTCAGCGTTGGGCTGTCCCTGTCGCTGTACATGCCGCCGCCCTGTTTGGCGCTGTTACCGGTGAAGACGATGTTGGTCAGATCCGGGCTGCTAAAGAGGTTGTACATTCCGCCACCCCAGCCGGGAGCGCTGGCGGCGCTGTTGCCGCTGAAGGTGACGTTAGAGAGCGTGGGGCTGCCGCTGTAGTTTAACATACCGCCACCGGCATAATTGGGGAAAGAAGCGCCGTTGGCATTGCCGGCGGTAATGGTGAAGCCGTCGAGGAGGGCGGTGCTGTTGCTGCCGCTGCCGGTGACGACGTGGTAGCTGTTGCTGCCGGCAATGTTTGCCGCTGTGGTGACCACGCCGTTGGCATCGACCGTATCGTTGTTATCAATGTCGCCGCTGAGGACGGTGACGTTGGCAACAGGATCGCGCTCGCTTCGCAGAGTTTCGACGCCAGCGAAGCCGCCGTAGACGGGAAGGCCGTTTTCGAGGAGGAAGGTGGCGTTGCGGTCGGCGATTGTGGTTGGCTTGTGGACGCCGGCCTGGACCCAGATTTCATCGCCGGCCCCAGCGGCAGCGAGGGCAAAGTGTAGGGTACAGACGTTGGCCCAGCTAGTGCAGTCGGCGGCGCCAGCAGCGCTGGGAGCAGCATAGCGGACGCCGGGGAGGGGGGCTTCGTAGGGGCCGAGGTCGACGGCGGCGCCGATGATACGAGGGCCGCCGTCGAGGTCGAAGGCGGGGAGAGCGGGGTCGGTGACGGCGCTGTTGCCGGCGTCGATGGCGGGGGAGCCGCTTTGCAGGTGGAGATTGCCGCCGACGCTGGGGGCGGCCGCGGGGTTGGGGGAGATGAAGAACAAGGGATCCGCGTCGGGCAGGTTGTTGCCACCGTCGGCGCCGCAGGCGGCCGTCCACAGGCCACCGGGGAAACAGTTCTGGACGAGGCTGTGGCTGATGGAGGGAATACTGCTCGTGCTGGAATTGACGATAGAAGCAGCGGCTGTGCCGACGC
This sequence comes from uncultured Ardenticatenaceae bacterium, assembly GCA_964350725.1. Taxonomy (GTDB): domain Bacteria; phylum Chloroflexota; class Anaerolineae; order Promineifilales; family Promineifilaceae; genus JAACFF01. Next base: position 7,888 of record CAYGMR010000128.1, read on the forward strand.
CACTGCTGTCCTGGTTGTTCCAGAAGATGGTGTTGCGGATGAGGGGACTGCTGCTGTTGTTGAACAGCGCGCCGCCGGGAGCGCCGGCTCTGTTGCCGCTAAAGGTGACGTTGGTTAGCGTGGGGTTGCTGTACGAGTTGTACATGCCGGCGGCGTTGGTGCCGGCGCTGTTACCACTGAAGGCGACGTTGGTGAGGGTGGCGTTGCTGTCCTCGTCGTTGATCATGCCGCCACCATAGTGGAAGGCGCTGTTGGCGCTGAAGGTAACGTTGGACAGCGTGGGGCTGCTGCGGTTGTTATACATGCCGCCCCCGAACTTGGCGGCACTGTTGCTGCTAAAGGTGACGTTGGTGAGGGTGGGGCTGCTGAAAAAGCTGTACATGCCGCCACCTTCGTCGGCGCTGTTGCCGCTGAAGGTGACGTTAGAGAGTGTGGGGCTGCTGCTGCTTGAGAAGTTGTATATACCGCCACCCCACCAGCCGGGGGCACTATTGCCGACGAAGGTGACGTTGGTTAGCGTGGGGCTGCTGCCGTTGCCGTTGAGCATGCCGCCACCGTTGTGCCCGAGACCAAAGTATTGGCCCGTGCTGTTGGCGTTGAAGGTGACGTTGGTTAGCGTGGGGCTACCGTTATCGTTGGCCATGCCGCCGCCATCGCCGGCACGGTTTCCGCTGAAGGTGACGTTGGTGAGGGTGGGGCTGCCGCTGTTGTTGAGCATGCCGCCGCCGGCGTGATGGGGTGTAGAACTTTCGGCAGCACCGGCAGTCACGGTAACGCCGTCGAGCAGAGCGCTGCTGTTGGTGCCGCTACCGGTGGTGACGTGGTAGCTGTTGGAGCCAGCAATGTTCACCGTGCTTGTGACCACACCGTTGGCATCGACAACATCATTGTTATCAATGTCGCCGCTGAGAACGGTGACGTTGGCAACCGGATCGCGCTCGCTGCGCAGCGTTTCTGTGCCGTCAAAGCCGCCATAGACGGCAACACCACTCACCAGCGTAAAGGTGGCTGTGCGGTCGTTGGCTGTGGTTGGTTTGTGGATGCCGGCCTTGACCCAGATTTCGTCGCTGGCGACAGCGCCAGTGAGGGCGGTCTGGAGGGTGCAGGCGTTGGCCCAGGTGAGACAGTCGCCGGTACCAGTGGGGGTAGCGTAGAGGGTGCTGCCACTGGGAGTGGCGTAGGGGGTGCCGGCGGCAGTGATGGTGAGGGGGGTGGCGCAGAGGATGAGGATGATCAAGAGAGCGAGTAGCGGTACTAGCAACTGACGGGCGGACGATGGGCTGGGCACAGGTAGCGGATGAGAAACCGGATGGGAGACAAGTGTTTTTGACATTTCTATCCTTTTACTATCATTATTGGGTACCCGACATTTTTGGAAGACATCCAAAATAGGGTTACTTTGGGAAGAATAACCAAACATTTTTAGCACATTATTATCAATACAACAATAGAAAGCAGAAAAGATATTACTGATACCCAAAAATGCGGGCGGATACCGGAATGTTGTTTCCACATTACAACAAAAACCAGCTCGAAGACAAATGGTTCAAGCCCATTTTTGCACGCCTTGGTCATGAAAATTGGGAGGGTCAAATAATGCGGTTGGTTTTTTGGGGGGAAACATTAACGCGCTTATCAAACTAACTCGCGATCTGAGTGTGTTAGACGGCCGTTTAAAAAAGCCGTCACATGCTCCTCCAAATCTGGCGGCGGGATTGGTATATCTTTGGCCACATTCCGCATTATATTTGTCGCGAACAATGGACCAAGCAAGCCAGCAAGGGCATGCATAGGGTGTTCATGCCGTAAAATCCCTGCATCTTGATAACGGGCGAGCAGCTCTCCAATCCGATTAAACATCTCCATGGGCGTGCCAATTGCCACCCCTAATTCAGGATAGCGTTGCACCTCCAAAATAATTGCATAGATATATTGGCCTTTTTTCTCAGCAGCCCCCTGATACATTTCCGCCACGCGCAGCAAATCAACAGCCACCTCCCCCGTGTAACGTGTCTCAGATTCAAAATCAAGCTGTTCTACCATCGCTGAGATCGCTTGTCTGATTAATTCCGCCTTGCTGCCGTATTTGCGGAACAACGTCACTTCGCTCATGTTGGCCGTCTCTGCTATCTGCTTTGTGGTGGCACCCGCATAACCACGTTCCATAATCGTTTGTAATGCCGCCTCGTAAACTTGTTCATCTGCAATAATTTTTGGCATGCTTCCCTCATCTTAGGACATTTTTCTGATAATCTCAGTTTAAGCAAGTGTTGACTTACAATAAAAATTCGGATATCCTTATTGTAAGTATACGCTAACTATAGAGTTTGCGTCAAACGCATATCTTGATGACGCAAGGCAAAGAACTAAAACAATGAGTAGAATTGATCGCAGCAAAGTAAATATTGTCGAAAAAGGATTTAGCTCTGAGCCATTTCGACCGACCACCAAAAACAAATTCCCATTAGCTGATGCAAAGCTGAAAGCAGACACCCAACTCCTCGCCTTCGAGCGCGGCGTAAAACGGCGCGCCGTCTTAATTTCAGAAGCAGCAAACCATTTTGATTCCCAAAGGTGGTGCGATTGAGGATGAATGGCTGGGGCGCACGGTGCGCATCGAGCGCAATGCTCTGGATGGTGTGCCTTTTGCCACTTGGGTAAACGACAAGGATGAAGCACCCATGCAGTTGCTTTCACGCTGATATAGCTTCTCTTTCACCTATCCAGATTGTGAAGTTTATACACAATAGAGAACTATACAGGTGGCATCAGTTAAATCGTTGCAGGCGAGATAAAATGTTACCCATACTCATTCAATCACTTGTTTTAGCCTCTGCCGGATTGCTTTCAGTCGGGTCTATCACTATCATCATTTTACTGCTCATGTCCGAGCATGGCTTGCACAACGGCATGGCCTATATGCTGGGCTATGTGGGTGGTTACATATTGATTGGCGTATCAGTTATTTTAGTTGGCTACCGGGTGGCTGAAAACAGATCGGGAGAATCAGGCAGGATAGTGCCGATTATGCTCATCGTTTTGGGATTGCTGCTTCTTTTTCTCACCCTGCGAAATTGGCGCAAAGCCCCCTCAACAAATAACGAAAATCCGCGCCTGCTGATGATCATCGACAGAATCACGCCGCTCAAAGCGTTTGCCCTGGGGGCGGTGATTACGGTTATCAACTTTAAGAACCTGGCGCTGTTTTCAACGGCCGTTTCCATCCCCCTCCTGAGCGACCTACCCTTGCCTTCAAAAATAATCATCGTCATTCTCGATGCGCTCGTTTTTTGTACGGCCGTTATTGTGCCCGTTCTCATTTACATTTTATTCCCCAAACGGGCAGATAAATTTCTTCATTGGATCAAACAGACCTTAGAAACACATAGCCGCCCCATTGGCATTTGGGTACCATTCATCTTCGGTCTCCTCTTTTTAATTCGCGGCATCACAGGATTACGATGACACCCCCCATCCTTACATTTAATGAGATTTACGCCACCCTATTCTAAAACGGGTTATTTCAGCATTACTCTCCCAATTTGATGTACTCATTCCACAGTTATTTCAACTTGCTACGCAGCGCCCGGAATTCAAAGGGCCTCATGGGCTACATTTTTCCTTTGGCGTGTTTAAAGATGCATTGAGGATTCTACACAGACTATTCAATGCGCTTTGGCGGCGCGACCTATCCGGCTACGCCTGGGGCAGCAACATCGGCTGGGTGAGTTTGACTTTGCGCTTGTGCCGGGGACACTGTAGGGTCGGCCATGGCGACCGACCCTACGGCCGTCTTCAGCAGCGCGTTTTTAGGGCATATTTATGGGCTTGATCTGTCACTAGGGATGTTGTCTGTTGCCAACGGCCGTATCGTTACCGACGGCGGCCTAATAACATCGCTTCACTTTTACAATCAATCAACCCATCAAGACACGCATCAACTGCCAGGCACAATGGGGAAATTGAATACACCCATATGCTCCGAATCGGCGAATGAACCACCGCCACAAGCAAGCGCACGCACAACAAAGTAAGTGCCATCTGGATTAGCCACAACATTGGGAACAGTAAATGTTAGCTCACTGCCAGGCAGTATTGTCAACAATGTACCCGCGCTGGGTGTGAAGTAAGGGAAGACATCCGTGTGAACTTCATAGCTGCAATTGGCCCCATTACTATCCCAAGATAGGATAGCATCGGTTTGGTTGCTCGCCATGTCGACTGTCAAATCTGGCGCAACGGCAGGCACCAAACCCAGATCAACTTGTTGCATCACAGAAGCTGTCGCGCCGTTATTGTCTGTCACTATCAACGTCACAGAATAACTACCTGCTGAGGCATAGCTATGCGTTGGGTTTTGGGTTGTGGCGCTGTTGCCATCACCAAAATCCCAGTCCCAACCGGTTATTGTTCCATCGAGGTC
>CAYGMR010000129.1:0-12305 GCA_964350725.1 uncultured Ardenticatenaceae bacterium
ATTCCACGAGTGCTGTTGATTTAGAGACGGAAGCAAAATTGCAAAAAGCATTGGAGCAGCTCATGCGTAACTGTACAACATTCATCGTCGCCCAACGCATTAGTAGTGTGTTGACAGCAGACAAGATTTTGGTTTTGGAGCACGGCCGTATCGTCGCAGAAGGCACACACACCGAACTTTTTGCGCATAGTCAGATATATCAGGAGATTGTGGCTTCTCAACTTGGAGAAGGGCTGCCAGATAGCGTGCAACATGCGGAGGTGGAATTATGACGCAACAAAAGCCTGATGCCCCACGTGTTCGACTTGGTTTTGGTGGTGGTGGGTCTCATACTGGTGAGACTGCTCGCGACACCCGTTCGACTGTTTGGCGCTTGTTTGGTTATGTACGGCCGTATCTCTTCCCGTTAATCTTTGTCGCTGGGTTAGTCATCATAAGCACGTATACTTCATTAGCGGGGCCGATATTATTCGGCCGTGCCATTGACACCGCCATCACACCTGGCGATCTACCCCAGTTAGGACAAATCGTGCTGCAAATGTTGATCGTTTTTCTGGTTGGTGGTGTAGCAGCCTTAATCCTCGGCATTTTGATGGTTACTATTGGGCAGCGTCTCATCGCTGATTTGCGGGCTGAACTTTTCGGCCATATCCAAATACTCTCGATGGCTTACCATGATCAACATCGTGTTGGTGATTTAATGAGCCGTGTCACCAACGATACCGAAGCGATTAATCGGGTGTTATCGAATGGTCTGATTCAGTTTGTTACCAATATATTAATGCTGGGTGGCATCATGGTCGCGATGTTCTTGCTGAATTGGCAGCTTGCGATTGGCACTTTGATTTTGCTGCCACTGATGGTGTTTATCACGATTCAGGTGACACGGCGTAGTCGGGTTGCTTTCCGCGAGGTGCAACATTATTTGGGCGGTATGAATGCTGTCATGGAAGAGAATATCGCGGGTATTCGCGTTGTGCAGGCATTTGCACGCGCCACTGATACCGTTGCGCAGTTTGATGTTGTGAACGCAGCAAACCGGCGTTCAGGCACTAGAGCCGACATCATCACCGCCGCGCTGGGCCCCATGTTTACAACGATGAGCACCATTACGATTGCTGCAACCGCTTTGCTGGGTGGTTGGTTGGCGTTGCAAGGGCTTGTGTCCGTGGGCGTGATCGCCACCTTCGTGGTTTATATTATGAACTTCTTCCGACCGATGCGTGGTATCGCCATGCTTTATAATCAATTACAGTCTGCATTAGCGGGCGCCGAGCGTATTTTCGAGGTGCTTGATGCGATGCCACAGGTGGCTGACAAACCCAATGCACCCGCTTTGGCCAATATTCAAGGTGCCGTGACATTTGAGAATGTGACATTTGGGTATGATCCTGCAAAACCGGTGCTCAAGGATGTGAGTATGACGGCCGTTGCTGGGCAAACAATCGCACTTGTCGGTCCCACTGGCGCGGGCAAAACCACAATTATCAGTTTGTTAAGCCGTTTTTATGATGTTGATGCGGGCGCAATCAAAGTGGATGAGCATGATATTCGGGATGTTTCGCAAGCTTCAATTCGCAAACAGTTGGGGATTGTGCTGCAAGACACATTCTTGTTTTCGAGTACAGTTATGGAGAATATTCGTTACGGCCGTCTTGCCGCTACCGATGAAGAGGTGCGTGCCGCCGCTAAACTAGCCAATGCGGATTGGTTTATTCGGCGTTTGCCTGATGGCTACCGTACGCAAGTTTCGGAGCAGGGGAATAATTTTAGTGAAGGACAGCGCCAGTTGTTGGCAATTGCACGGGCTATTTTAGCGGATCCGCGCATTCTGATTCTGGATGAAGCGACAAGTAGTGTGGATACACGCACAGAGGTGCAAATTCAACAGGCTCTGTTGCGGCTCATGGAGGGGCGGACGGCTTTTGTGATTGCACATCGTTTGAGCACGATTCGAAAAGCGGATCAGGTGTTGGTGATTGACGACGGCCGTATCATCGAGCGTGGTACCCATGAATCTTTATTAGCAGATAAAGGGTTTTATTACGCCTTGTATATGAGCCAATACGAACGGATGGAGAATGAAAATTAGGTGCGAGAAGACCTGTCAGGTTTTATAGCAGCAACTTGACAGGTCTAGCATTCGCCAGATTTTAGTTCTTATTTGAGTGGTATATGCGCGGTATGTTCTGCGTGGCTAAGTAATGTGAACCCATTTGGTGTGAGCAAAGCAAGGTCTTCTAGGCGAATACCACCCCATTCTGGGAAATAGAGACCCGGCTCAATTGTGATCGCCATATTGGCTTGTAGGCGTGCTGGGGCCCGTAAATGGGATAAAAATGGTTCTTCGTGAATGTCTAAACCTAAATTATGGCCTAGTCCATGACCAAAGTGGTCACCGAGTCCTGCTTCTTCAATTACATTGCGTGCAATTGCATCTACGACTTTTGAATCCATGCCCGGGCGACAATGTTGTAAAACGGCCGTTTTTGCAGATTTAACCAAATCATACCGTTCCAAAAATTCAGCGGGGGGTGTCTCCAAGTAAAAGGTGCGCGTTAAATCACTTTTGTAGCCATTAACTTCTGCACCCATGTCCACAAGTACAATTTCACCAACGTGCAATTGTTTGCTGCCCGGGTGGTGATGGGGAAGGGCGCTGTTGGCGCCAAAAGCGACGATGATATCAAATGCAGTTGCATTGGCACCATTTTCGCGCATAAATTTTTCTAATTCCCATGCCATTTCCGCTTCTGATATGCCTGGTTGGGCGATATGGGGAACCTGAGCCATTGCTTGATCAGTAATTGCTGCTGCTGCTTGAATAATACTGATTTCGGTTGCCGTTTTTATGCTGCGGAATTGTTCAAGGGTTGCAGATAATTCGACCCAATGGACGTCAGCATGTTTTTGTAATTGGCGTGCTTCAGCTAACGTGACAGTATTGGCTTCTAGACCAATTCGTTTTGCTTGTGCATATTTGAGCAGTGCTGTCGTGTCTTCAGGGCGGCGCTGATCCTTAAACAATTCGAACTGCGGAGCTTCGTGCGCCATTTGCTCGTAATAACGCGAATCGGTGGCGAGGATGGCTTTTGTGGGTGTGATCAATAAACGGCCGTTTGACCCTGTAAAGCCGCTCAACCAACGCCGGTTGGTCGGATTGGTGATGAGTAAACCATCGACTTGCCAAGTATCAAATTGCTGCCGAACAGCATTGAGACGTGCTGCGTAATTGTGTTGTGTCATGATTGGGCCTTCATATGTTTGATTTCATGCCGGAAGATAGCACGTAGAACAGCGGTCATGGTGGCATAAGTCGGGTCCATACCGAAGTAAGACAGGTTACGTGCACCGAGATTTTTACCTTTACTAAAGGGAGTATCTGAAGCGTAATGTAAAATTCCCACGGGAAAAGACGAGTTATGTAAATTCACAAGCTCATTGTAAGGATGCCGTTTGGGGCGTACCATTTCATAAACCCCACTCAGATATGGGCCGGCTTCCATTTCCATATCGGTGTAGCCTTCATGGTAGAAAACAGACATATAGCCTTCATTTTGCAGAAAGGTGCCAGGAACAGTGATCGCTTTTTGATTGTCCATCACTGTGCCATAAACGAGATAGGGGGCCACATCGTTCGCTGTGATGTCGTTATGGAAGAGGTAGGTATTGAGCGAATGTTCGTCGTGGACAACGCTGGGCAGCATCACATCACCGATACGGCCGTTTAAGGTTGCCGCTTTACCCATAATATAAACGCCGCGCACATCGGCGACATTGCGTGCGATTTCCGTGAGTACTTGAAAAGCAGCAAAACCGAGCGGGTAGTCAATATTAACGATTAGGGCATTGCTTTGTGCTAATTTTTTCGTGCCATCAATTTGGATGCGCGGATCAAAGTTTGTGGGTTTGAGTTGATTTAGATTGACGACTTGTACTTCGATATCGAAAGCATGCCGGCTTGGAATACGGAAGATGCCGGCATCGCGTTCAAACGCGAGCCTTTCTTTTCTGACTTTGTTACGGCCGTTTTCATACTTTTTAAGCATGTAATAGAGAAAATTCTCCAGGCTGCTGGGTACATTACTGGCCAGAATATTGTTGTATTCGTTGTTCAGCGCTTCTGATTCACCTGCGTGTAAAAAATCATGCAGCTCTTCTTGTTTACTCAACGCGTAACCGCTGAGCAAATTAGGCATGCTGTGGGTGTTACTGGAGATGAAGTAGATGGGTTGTTCGGCAAACGGAATTTTTGGCAGCTGTCGTTCGACATTTTGCCACCAGCGGCGGGTGGCACGCCTATAATCTGTGAGTGACCCAGCCAGTGAGCGAATTGAAATTTCTTGCTTTTGGTGGGCTAAGATTAAAAGTTTTTCAGCAGTTTTCTCTTGCCAAATTTGGCTGAGTCGTTCCAAATCTTCATCCGCGATACTGAGAAACTGGGCTAACTGTTGACGTTCTTGAGCCGTCGGGATACCTGTTGTCACACTAATTTGTGACAGCAGCTGCTGTGCCGTTGGGTTTTGCAAAAGGTTGTAGAATTTGCGCCGTTCGATTTGATAAGCGGTCAGAATGGGTAAAATGTCATCAATGTCAGAGCGGCTGGCGATGTAGAGAGCCAGGGTCTCTTTCCCATCAAAATAACTGCGTCGCCGTCGGCCAGGTGCACTTACCTCTTGCCATTTTTCGATTTTGGAGAAGCCATGTTGTTTAAAAACGCGCTCAGATTGACCCATAAGCACGAGGCTGACCTGATCAAGACAATCTGGCATGCGCAATATCGCATAGATGAAAGCGGCCATGTCAGGAGCCTGTGCGTCAGCTTCGATGTGTAGGGCGGAGTGCATATGTTTGTGGGCTTGGATGAGTGTTTTTAATTGGATGGCGCGTGTGCTGCGCAGCAAGGAATAATAAGTGCGCAAATAGAGATTAATTTCTTCATTGCCTGAGCTGGGTACTGTTCTGTCCATAGTCTGTCCTGGGAGTTATGAATTATGAAAGATGAATTATGAAGTTCATCATCTTCTGGAAAATTATTGTATGTATATACGGCCGTTACCCGCCATAACTTCGCCAACGACGACGGCCGTTTCACAATTTTGTTTAAAAATTTCGACTTGATCGGGTGCAACCGCAACCAATAAACCGCCGGAGGTTTCGGGAGTATAGAGCATGTCACCCATCAGTTGGCTGACATCGTCGCTAAAGCTGACATGCGGGCTGAAAAAGCGCATATTGTTGCCCATGCCACCAGGGAAGGCTCCTGCTTTGCCATAATCGACTGCGCCAGGCAGCCAAGGGAGTTGATCAAGATAAAAGGTGAAATCAACTGCAGCGGCAGCAGCCATTTCGTGGGCATGACCGAGCAAGCCAAAACCGGTGATGTCGGTCATGCTGTGGGCGTTGGCTATTTGGGCGGCAGCGGCAGCTTGTTTGTTGAGTTGTTTCATGCTGGCAACGGCCGTTGCTAGATGTGCGTCACTGGTTAATTCTCGTTTCAAGGCAGTGGTGATAACACCCACACCCAGCGGTTTTGTCAATAACAAAACATCTCCTGGGATAGCGCCACCTTTGCGTTTAACCTTTTCAGGATCGATGATGCCCGTCACAGCTAAGCCATATTTGGGTTCTTTATCATTGACACTATGCCCGCCAACAACCACGGCACCCGCTTCACGCACTTTTTCAGCACCGCCACGTAAAATCTCGCTTAAGATTTCATTGCCCAGATGATCAGGGAAGGCCACCAAGTTAATTGCAAACAACACTTGACCGCCCATCGCATAAATATCGGAAAGTGCGTTGGCAGCCGCGATGGCCCCAAAATCGTAGGGATCATCGACGACTGGCGGGAAGAAATCAGTTGTGGAGATGATGGCTTGTTTGTCGTTTAATTGGTAAACGGCCGCATCATCAGCAGCTGTCAATCCCACCAATAAATCTGGAAAATCTGCCGGATTAAATAAATCACGTACAGGTTGTATAATTTGTGCCAGCTCCGCCGGAGCTAGTTTAGACGCTCAACCGGCGCACGATGCTAATGCGGTCAGCCGAATTTTAGTGTTACTCATTTTTAACCTCAATAATTATTCTTGTAGTCGGGTTGTCGGTCGTCTTGTTGTCAAGTTGAGACATTGCCAATTTACCAACGACTATTAACATTTGACCATTAGCAAGTATACCGTAGGCATTCAGGATTGACGATGGTCACAGCCAAACTTATAATGACACATCTATGAAACAAAATGCTTTATCTCGGTTTGAATTGTTGGCGCAGCGCCTGGTGGAAGGCTCTTTTGTGCGTTTGTTTGGCGGGCAACTTGAATTGTTGGAAGTTGCCAATCGTATTGCCCAGCTTATGGAGGACAGCTACAGTTCCGGGACACCTGTGTCCCATTTTGATGTATTCTTAAACCCGCAAGATATTGAAAACATTTACAAGCAGCATCCGCAAGTCACCTACGAATTAACTATTTATGTCAAACAGATGGCTGATCAAACAGAGTTGGCTTTTGCCGAGCCACCAACGGTTACTTTGCTGCCAGACCCACATTTGAAGCGCAAGCAGGTTGTCGTCACGGCCGTTTCGGAAAACCAACCGCAAGCTAATTCAACCCAGATATTTGCACAAACTAAGGAAGCTGATGGGGTTCCAGCAGATTTGCTCGCTTTGGATGCATTTTTGATTATTGATGGCAAGCGGCATGTGGCCTTGTTACGGCCGTTGACCACATTGGGACGCCGTGTTGACAATGACATCGTGTTGGATGCACCTACCGTCAGCCGCCGTCATGCCCAAATCCGTTGGCGCTTTGGACATTTTATCCTCTATGATGTCACGAACCGTGGTCGCACTTTTGTAAATGGTGAAGCGGTTACCGAGCATGTGTTGCAAACAGGGGATGTGATTGGCTTGAGCGATACCTTGCTGATTTATGCCGAAGGTCAGGATTGGGATCAGGAATTTGCTGAACCCAAAGCTGATTTGGGCACAACACAGCCCCGTCGGGTCGAAAAATAGTGGATCAGTCGCTGGTTTTATTTGGTTTACGTATTTTAAGTGCATTATTGTTGCTGGCTTTATTGGCAGGTATGGCACTCTTAATTTACCGCGAGATGCAAACAACGGCCGTTGCGCAAGCTGCATCTGGTAAAGCCCATGGCCAACTGCATGTCATTGCCACGGGTTCAGAAAATCTAGCGGTGGGCACTTTGTTTCCGCTGCTGCCAGTGACACGCATTGGTCGTGCAGCCAGCAATACCATTGTGCTGGATGACAGTTACGTCTCCACCGAACATGCGCTGCTCACCTGGCGCAGCAGCCAATGGGAGTTACGCGATTTGGACAGCCGCAATGGCACCTTGTTGAATGATAGTTTGTTGACAGAAACGGCCGTTATCAGCGTAGGGGATGTGATTACAATCGGCGCGATCCAATTGCGCTTGGACGCTGCCAGTGGCAATGGCATCATCTAAACATATTTGTAAATTTGGTTTAGTTATTTTCTTGCCAGGCAGCTAAAAGCTGGCGATGGGCGCTTACATTTTGAAGATAGCTGTCGCGCGAGGTGCGCTCTTTAATGCGCGCAGCAACTGTTTGGATGCGCAGGACGGCCGTTTCTAAAACTTCTGCAGCGCGGGCATCGTCAAGGGATTTTAACACTTGATAGCAGGCCCAGTCTGGGCCACCAGATTCGCGTGTACCACCAAATTGCTGTTGTTTCATCAATTCCAAAGCGGCCTCAACCTGTTGATGTGCTGTTGCCCAATCCTTTTCTATGCTAGCCACATAAGCTAAACCAGCGATGGGGACAATCAGCAGATGTTTCTGGGCCAGTTCGCGGCGAATGGCAACGGCCGTTGCATACGCTTCTTGTGCCTCAGCAAAAGATCCCAAACCACAATGTGCGTGTCCTAAATGTGTCCAGGCATACCCTTCTTTTGAACGTTCTTGCAAGGCTTGGGTGAGGAGTAACGCTTCTTCGCCATATGCCAAAGCTGTTTGATAATCAGATTTTTTGCAGGCAAGTAAACTCAGGCTGCATAACATCCATGATTCGCCACGCTGATCGCTGATCTCACGGCGGATTTGCAGCGCTTGTTCATATGTTTGTTGGGCGGCGGTATAACGCCCCATGCTCAACGCCACATCACCCAAATTACCTAACACGATGCCTTCGCCCAAACGGTTGCCGAAGGTGCGGTCGATTGCCAAGGTACGTTCATAATAACCTTGTGCATCAACTGGATTGCCACTATTCATCGCTTGCAAACCCAAATTATTTAGTTTGCGCGCCATTTGATGTTGCTCGCCTAACTGTTGATCAATGCGTAAAGATTGTTCGGCCAACATTTGCGCTTGTTCAAAATCGCCCAAGGAACCAACTGTTAGGGCCAACGAATTGAGAACCCGACTTTCGCCGCGCTGATCACCAATGGCACGTGTAATTGTTAATGCTTGTTCGCTATAAACTTTGCCAGCTAAAAAATTACCCCGATTGTGGGCGATGTCGCCTAATAATTCGAGGCAGGCACCTTCGCGCCGCCAATTTTTGATCTGGCGTGCAAGCATTAGACCCTGCTGACAATATTTTTCAGCCAAATTGAATTGACCCATTAATCTATGTAGTTCGCCAAGATGCTGGTTGGCGGCGGCTTGTCCAGGCAGCCAAGCATGGTTGGTGGCTAATTGTAAGGCGGATTGAATTTTGATTACGGCCGTTTCTAAATCGCCCCGTCCGCGTAAGGCAACTCCCCAACGCAAAAAGGCAGTTGCCGCAGCTTGCGGATAAGTTAGTTGGGCACGGCTGAGCGCTTGCTCTGCCGCCATGATCGCTTTGTCAAAATCAGCATGATGCGCAAACAATGTCGCCTGTGTCACCAGTAGATCAACAAGCAAGGCTTCAGCAGATGGTGCGCTATTGACACGCTGATTTAAGGTGTGTGTGATGGCTGGTTCGATGAGTTGAATACCTTCCTGACTGGAGCCGGCTAAGGCGTAAAAATAGGTTAAAGTTGGTAAGGCAGACAACATTTCTGGTATGAGATTGTGGACGATCCCCCACTTCCACGCTTGGCGTACGTTCGCCAGGTTAATTTTTACTTGTTCTAGCGTTGCCTTCACACGGATGCCTTGCAGTTCTGTTTCTAAATCAGCCATTTTTTGCAAGTAATATGTGCTAAAGCGCTGCTGAAGATATTTTCTGTCCTGCCCCACAGCCTTGTCTGCGGCAAATTCGCGTACGGCCGTATGTAATTCGAAACGTTCATTTTGGGTTAGATTCAGTAGCGATTTGTCGACAAGAATCGTTATTTCTAGCAACGTTGCCCCTGCAATAAACTCAGCCGCATCCAAAGTGAAAGTACCGCGAAAAACCGAGAGACAGGCAAGCAATTTTTGCTCTGCAGGCTTGAGCAGCCGCCAGGAATAATCAAAGGTGGCGCGTAAGCTGCGTTGACGACTGGGAATATCATGCATTGTGCTGGCGAGGACATCCATGTTCGTGGTGACTGCCTGCGCAATTTGGGCACACGTTTGGTAGCGCACCAAAGTCGCGGCGAGTTTGATACCTAAAGGTAATCCCTCTACTAATTGGCAAATTTTGATTACGGCCGTTTGCTCTTTTGCCCAATTGAAGCGTCTATTTGTGCGTTGTGCTGTTTGTTGGAAGAGTTGGACGCTGGCATAACTTTGCGGGTCTGTGTCGGTGCTGCTGTTTGGGTAAGGCAAACCCTTTAATTCAAATACCCATTCGCTGCTTAAATTAAGTTTTTCTCGCGAAGTCACAACCCAACGCACGTCAGGAGCTTGTTGTAACATGGACATGATCAAATTAATTGCGCCTTGTTCCGCATCTAGTAAATGTTCAATATTATCTAACACAAATAATATTTCTTTCTGGCGCAGATAATCGCGTAACTGGTTTTGTGGTGAGTGGGAACCGCTAAAAATCAAGCCAACTTTGCCCGCAATCGCGGTTACGATTTGTTCGCTTGATTCTAGACTGACTAGCTCGATGAAATGAACGCCATCTAAATAGAACGATGCTTGTTGTTTTGCCACCTTGAGGGCCAGGCGGGTTTTTCCCGTGCCCCCAATCCCAACGATCGAGAGTAGACGGCAAGCAGGATCATGTAACCACTCTGTAATCTCTGCCAACTCGTTACGATTGATAAACGAATCAGGGCTAACTGGGTGTAACGGCCGTGGTGTCAAACGCGCCTGTTTAATACGTTCATAAAGGGCTGTTGTCTCTGCGTTTGGTGCCACACCAAGCTCCGCATCGAGCATTTCTTGGCAGCGTTTATATTGTGTGAGCGCGGCACTATATTGATTGTCCCAAGCCAACAAACGCATCATTTGTTGATGTGATTCCTCAAGCCATGGTTCCAGCATCAACAAACGATTGGTATATAACAGTCCCAGTTTCACGTCACGCCGTGCAGTGTAATGAGCGGATAAAGTTTGCAAAACTTGCAATGCTTGACGACGCAGACGTTCGCGTATGGGTAAAACCCAATCTTCAAATGCGCGTGAGTTTTCGACAAAAAAACCAGCTAGGAAATCCCCTTTGTACAAATCAGCGGCTTCAAGATAGGGAGTCAGATCGGTTGCGCTGCCTTTTTTTACACACGCTTCGAAGGCCGCGACATCTGTGTAGATGTGGACATTGGGTGCAAAACCAACTTCTTGACGTGTTATTGTGAGGTGAGTGGGCAGAAGTTTACGCAGTTTAGTCAGCGCTTGGCGCAGGTTTGTTTTGGCATCATTGGTCAGCATTTCAGGCCAGAGTAAGCCCGCTAATGTTTCACGTGAATGTGAACGGCCGTTGACCGCCAAATAAAATAACAAGGCCCGGCTTTTGGCAGCCGCAATTGGCACCGGTTTGTCATTAAGTTTGATACTGGCTCCCCCAAATAGGTCAAATCTGAGCCAGGATATCATTTCAAATCTCGCATTTACGATTCATTTACGATCGTTTGTTATGCTTCAGCTACTTAAGTTTTTTGCTGACAATATTTTTTACCAAGTGACATTATAAAGCAATTACCAAACGATTGCACTGGCTAAAGCAGAGGAGGTAGACGCACCCAACAACTGACAAAGTATTTATTGACCAATATTTATTGACCAAAGTGAGAGTCTGTCTATGAATAGCGAAACCTCCCCTGATTATCATGTTTATGTCCTTCGGTTTTGGTCCGCAGAGAGCCAATGGCATCCACAAGATGTCTGGCGTTTCTCTTTGGAAAACCCTGAAACCGGACAGCGCATAGGCTTCGGCAGCCTGAAATTGTTGTCTGATTTTTTAACGCAGCAGACCACTGACACTCCTTTGTAGTTCCTGGTTTCTGTTGATATTCGGAAATTTGACACGGTTATTAAGTCCGCCTATGCGAACTAAGAATATAGATTCTGGAGTTGACGCAGGCTGACCATGTATACAACCAAAGGTTGTAGGCTGCGGTTTTAACTGCTGGCTGATTGAGACCAACAAAAATAATATTAATTTCATAAGGAGAATAATACAATGAGTAATTTTGCACATCCGGAAACATTAGTAGATATAGCTTGGGTTGCTGACAACCTAGACCGTCCCAACACACGTTTGGTTGAAGTTGATGTCGATACCAGCGCTTATGCTCAGGGTCACATTCCTGGTGCTATTGGTTGGAATTGGACAACCGACACGCAAGATCAAACGACCCGTGATATCCCCTCCGCGGCTGATTTCAAGGCTTTGTTAGAACGCTCCGGCATTAGTAATGATACAACGGTCATTTTTTATGGTGATAACAATAATTGGTTTGCTGCTTATGCTTTGTGGTTGATGAAATATTACGGTCATGACGATGCGCGTTTGATGGATGGCGGTCGCAAGAAATGGCTGGCTGAAGGATGTCCTACAACCACAGATGTCCCACAGCCAGCCGCAAGCAGTTACCAGCTTGGTACGCCCAATAAGGATTTGCGCGCGTTACGGCCGTTTGTTGAAGAAAGTGTAGGACATAGCGCTCGTGCTATGGTAGATGTGCGTTCGCCTGCCGAATTTTCGGGCGAACTGCTCGCACCAGCATCTGTGCCGCAAGAAGGGTCGCAGCGCGGCGGTCACATTCCTGGCGCACAGAACATTGGTTGGGGAACGGCCGTTAACGCAGATGGCACCTTCAAATCGCGCGCAGAATTGGATGAGATTTACAGCAGCAAGGGTGTGACAGATGATAAACAAGTGATCACCTATTGTCGCATTGGTGAACGCTCTTCCTTGAGCTGGTTTGTGCTCAAATATCTGATGGGATACGAT
>CAYGMR010000130.1:0-12241 GCA_964350725.1 uncultured Ardenticatenaceae bacterium
GCGTGCTCGACTTGCAGCCCAGGGCCAGCCTTCCCCGTCGAAGCCAGTCATCCCCTGAATCAGAAAAGGATTATAACATGGGCAGAAACGGCCGTCTATCAGCATTACGTTAATATTCATTTGAAACAAAATCTGGATGTTGCACAATTAACCGCTTCCTATATAATTCATTCGCTCTTCTATTGATTGAAGAGTATCCCAAAACTGCACGGGAAAAATTAAAAATTTACACATGTCTGGACTATTCTGGGTGTGCTTGCACGTGGTGTTTGCCGAGAGGTATACACCACACTTGGCCATGCAAGTCTCAAAATAGAATGAAAGATATGGAAGCAGAAAACAATTTTAAGGAGATAATTTAATATGGCCGTCGTATCAATGAAAGCATTGCTTGAAACTGGTGTGCATTTTGGACACCGCACCCGTCGTTGGAATCCGAAGATGAAACCCTATATCTTCACCGAACGCAACGGCATCCACATTCTTGACCTGCAACAAACAATAATTTTAATCCATGAAGCATATGATGTTGTGCGCGATTTAGTCGCTGATGGAGGCGAAGTGTTATTTGTGGGCACCAAACGCCAGGCACAAGACACCGTCGAACGTGAAGCCACGCGCGCCAACCAACCCTACGTTAATGTACGCTGGTTAGGTGGCACCTTAACAAACTGGCAAACAATCCGACAACGGATTGATTATTTAGATAAATTGGAAGCACGTCGTGATGCTGGTGAATTGGACCTTTTGAAAAAGACTGAACGCTTGCGCATTGACCGCGAAATCGAGAAATTGCAAACTCGTTTGGGTGGTATTCGCAAAATGAGAGGCTTGCCCTCAATTTTGTTCGTTGTCGATGTCAATAATGAAGAAACCGCTATTCGTGAGGCCAATATCCTCAATATCCCAGTTATCGCAATTGTCGATACCAACAGCAATCCTGATCCTGTGGATTACGTGATTCCATCTAATGATGACGCGATCCGTGCTATAAAACTGATTTGTAGCAAAATGGCAGATGCCGCGATCGAAGGCCAAGCACAACGTAAAGAAGCGCTTGATGAAGAAGTCACCGATTTCAGCGGCTACGGCACAGAATCGTTTGATGGCATGGGCAACGTTGAAGATGAAGTTCTGTTGGGAGAGTCTACCCTCGCAAAATTACGCGAACAAGAGAGTGAAACGGCCGTTGTCGAAACAATCACAGAAGAAGTCACAGAGGTAATTGAGACTGAAGACGAGGTTGTTGAGATTACCGAGGTTGTTGAAACAGTCGTTGTTGAAGAATCTGATTCTAGCGAAACAGAAGACGCATAACACACATCCAGAAAGTACATAAAAACTCGAAATTTTTGATGAATAGAGGCAACGGCCGTTGTCTCTATTCAATTCTTGCTATAACAAAGGAACATCATGAAAATTACAACCCAAATGGTAAAAGAACTCCGGGGCTCAACTGGCGCCGGTGTCTTAGAAGCCAAAAAAGCACTTGAAGCCACCGATGGCGATTACGAAAAAGCAGTAGATTTGCTGCGTGAAAAAGGCGCCGCACGTGCAGCTAAGCGATCAGGTCGCGAGGCAACCGAAGGCACAATCGAAATGTATTCACATCCCGGCAATCGTGTGGGCGTGATATTAGAACTCAATTGCGAGACAGATTTTGTAGCTCGCAATGAACAATTCCAAGCACTAGCTCACGATCTAGCCCTACACATCGCCGCCATGAGCCCAAAGTATATTTCTAGAGAAGATGTCGACCAAACAGAACTTGATCGTGAAACCGAAGTCCTTAAAAACCAAGCGTTGTCCGAAGGCAAACCAGAGAATATCGTCGAGAGAATTGTAACGGGTCGCCTAAACAAGTTCTACGAAGAATTCTGCTTACTCGACCAAAAATTTGTCAAAGATGACTCGCTTACCGTTCAAGACCTTATCACAGACAACATTCGCATCACGGGTGAAAACATTAAAATCCGGCGCTTTGCACGTTACGAACTGGGCGAAGAAATTTAATCCAACAATAAAAAAGGCGTTCAAGTTGAACGCCTTTTTTACATATCGGGCTGACGATTAAATAACATTTGAAAGTGCATCGCCAGTCTTAAGGAACGGTAAGGAATTAACTACGTTACCTTGTTAACATTCCGTTCCTTACCTACCCCCCACACGGAGTAAAACATGACACAAAATCGCTATAAGCGCATCCTGCTCAAAATGGGCGGGGAGGCGTTAGCAGGGCCACAGGGCTATGGCATAGACCCCATTCGTGTGGCAGAAGTTGCTCAGAACGTCAAGGACGTTTATGATTTGGGTGTACAGATTATCCTCGTGATTGGCGCTGGCAATATTTGGCGTGGTACAGTTGGCACAAGTCAGGGCATGGAACGCTCAACGGCCGATCACATGGGCATGATCGCCACAGTCATGAATGCGTTGGCAATGCAAGATGCATTAGAGCGGCTCGGAATTGTCACCCGTGTACAAACAGCATTTGAAATGCGGGATATTGCAGAGCCCTATATTCGACTGCGAGCAACTCGTCATTTAGAAAAAGGTAGAATCGTTATTGCATCTGGTGGCACAGGAAACCCATACTTTACAACCGATTCGGCGGGCGCATTACGCGCAATGGAACTTAATGCCGATGTCTTGATCAAAGCGACAAAAGTTGATGGAATTTATGATGCGGACCCCATTGAAAATCCTACCGCAAAACGCTTTACAAAATTATCCTATATCGATGCTTTGAATTGGCGGTTGCGTGTTATGGATAGTACAGCGATTTCGCTTTGTATGGAAAATGATTTACCGATTGTCGTATTGGATTTCTGGGAAAAAGACAGCGTCAAGCGTCTTCTGCTGGGAGAACAAGTCGGAACCATCATTGAGTAGCACTGGATAATTAATAACAAAAGGGTTTCGTAGGTATAACGTCACCATTGCAATTTTATTATCAAGTAATCAAGATTTATAATTCAATATAAGCTTAAGGGAGGCACGCATGGTTCAAGAATTTTTAGATGATGGCGAAAGCCGTATGCAAGGTGCAGTCAAATCACTAATTTCGGATTTAGACGCATTCCGTACTGGACGCGCTAACCCACATCTTGTTGATCGCATCACAGTCGAAATGTATGGCGTTGAAATGCATTTGCAGCAAATGGCTGTCATTTCAGTACCAGAACCGCAACAAATCGCCATCCGCCCTTATGACATCAATTCCATTTCTTCTATTGAGCGCGCAATTATGAAATCGGATTTGGGTATTATGCCTAACAGTGACGGTAAAATCATCCGACTCAACATACCGCGCTTATCTGAGGAACGGAGGCGCAGTTTGCAACGCCTAGTTGGTCAGCGCGTAGAGGATGGTAAAGTTGCGGTACGCAATGTACGCCGCGATGTACTCAATGATCTGCGTGATTTAGAGAAGGAGAAAATGATCACCGAAGATGATCTCCATCGCGGTAGTGATAACCTCCAAGAGCTGACAAATAAATATGTCGGCGAAATTGATGAAATCGGCAAAAAGAAAGAAGCCGAAATTATGGAAGTTTAAGTAGATGCTACGCAAGCCAGCAAAGGCTTTAGATCTGTCCCACTATAAAATCCCAACCCATGTTGCAATTATCATGGATGGCAACGGCCGTTGGGCCAAACAACGGGGGCTGCCACGTCAAGCAGGTCATCGAGCTGGTGCCGAAAATCTACGCCGCATTGTGCGTGCTGGTGTTGAATTTGGCATCCAAGTACTCACCATCTATGCTTTTTCGACTGAAAACTGGGGCCGACCCCAAAGTGAAGTACGCGGACTCATGCGTATTTTCGCCCGCGTACTTGATCAGGAAATCGATGAATTACACAGCCAGGGCGTTTGTTTACATCATTTGGGCGAGCTAAAAGGGGTCAACCCGACGCTGCAAGAAAAAGTCCGGCGCGCCTTAGAATTAACCAAAGACAATAACCGCCTCATCCTGAACATCGCCTTCAACTACGGTGGGCGTGCAGAAATATTACATGCTGTCCAGCATATGTTGGCAGATGGCATTGATCCCAACGATTTAACAGAAGAGTTGTTTAGCTCTTATCTATTCACACGGGGGCTGCCCGATCCTGACTTAGTCATCCGCACAAGCGGCGAACTAAGAATTAGTAATTTTTTGATCTGGCAAGCAGCATATGCCGAGTTTTATCCAACACCTGCATTTTGGCCTGATTTTGGGCGCGAAGAGCTTTACGAGGCAATTGTCGCCTTTAATCAGCGGGAACGACGATTTGGCCTCGTGACAGAAGGGGAGCTTTAGGTGCTGTTACAACGTGCTATAATCGCGTTAACATTAGGCCCACTGGCCTTATTTCTGGTTTATTTGGGCGGTTGGTTTTTCTTCATTCCGCTCAGCGCAATTTTATTATTAGCTTCAGTTGAATATGTCCACATGGCAAATAAACTGGATTGGCATTTATCTGCTTGGATATTAGCACCGCTCGTATTTGCGCAGTTTGTCATCGCTTGGTGGCCTCAATTAGAATTAGATGGCCCGCTCATGTTGGTATCATTGTTCATCATCATGGTTTATGCGTTATGGTTGTATGAACGCAAAAATATACAGGCTGCCCCTGCCGCTTGGATGGGTATGATTGGTGGTCTGATGCTTTTTGGTTGGGTGGCTAGCCACTTTTTCCGCTTACGCGGATTAGATGTTGAAAATGCTTGGAAGTTAACTATTTTGGCTTTGGTTGCTACATGGAGTGCAGATTCTGGGGCTTATTTAGTCGGCCGTTTCCTAGCTGGCAATATTTTAGGCAAACATCGTTTATCGCCACGGCTTAGTCCCAACAAAACTGTGGAAGGGTATGTGGGTGGCATCATTTTCGGAACGGCCGTTACGCTCATCGCCGCCGCCATCATGCAATTACCCCTAATGCCAGCAATGGTTATTGCCATTATCATTGGCACACTCGGCACCTTTGGTGATCTGGCCATTTCCCTTCTCAAACGGGAATCTGGGGTCAAAGATTCTGGTACAATTTTCAAAGAACATGGCGGGGCATTAGATCGCATTGATTCTCTCATTTGGTCTGTTGCAATCACCTATTATCTGGTATTATTCTTAAGTCAGTTCATTCCGGTATAGAGGAAAAGGAGCCTTAAAGAATGTCAACTGTATTCACAATAGAACGCTTCATTCTTGAGCAACAACCAGATTACGCACGGGGTGAATTTACTAATTTGCTGTATGATATAGCTTTATCTGCCAAAATCATCGCCAGCAAAACGAATAAAGCAGGCTTAGTCCAAATTCTAGGTGAGGCAGGTGGAACCAATATTCAAGGCGAAGATCAACAAAAACTAGATGTCTACGCCGATGACATTATCATGCGCATGTGTGATCATACTGGGCGACTATGTGCAATGGCCTCAGAAGAGCAAGACGAATTTATTCAAATCCCAGACCGGTTTAAAAAAGGCAATTACGTCTTAGTCTATGATCCGCTGGACGGATCTTCAAACATTGATGTAAATGTCAGCATTGGCACCATCTTTGGCATCTTCCGTTGTGTCGATTGGAACTTACGCGGCCGCGTAGAAGATATTTTGCAACCAGGTCGTAAAATGGTAGCCGCCGGCTATGTTCTCTATGGGTCTAGCACGATGCTTGTCTATTCAACGGGGCAAGGTGTCCATGGCTTTACGCTCAATCCAGAACTTGGCGAATTCCTACTTTCACATCCAGATATGCGCCTGCCCGAACCGCCAGCCTACTACAGCGTCAATGGTTCATATTTCCACCGTTGGTCACCTGGCACCCAAAAATATTTACATTGGCTCCAAGGTGAAATCGAAGAAGAAATACCTAATTTATCTTCTCGGTATATCGGTTCACTGGTAGCCGATTTTCACAGGAACTTACTGCGCGGTGGTGTCTTTGCTTATCCTGCAGAAACGCAAAAACCTGCAGGGAAGTTGCGGCTCCTCTATGAAGCCGCACCACTCGCCTTTTTGATTCATCAAGCTGGTGGTTACGCCTCTGATGGCATTCGTCCTATTTTAGATATTGAACCTGAAGAAATCCATCAACGTACCCCCCTATTTATCGGCAACAGCAGATTAGTACATAAAGCTGAACAATTTATTCGAGAAGAAGGATAAGCTCCCTTAAATGTAGGGAGTTCGAACTCCAAAAACGGTTAACAATTCATTGACGAGAATTTAGCAGCGTGTTATACTTCTCAAGCCCAATTTGCGGAGTCATTGTATTCTTCCTCATGATTGCAAAGACACTTTGACTTATTTTTATGCATAAAAGCAACAAAACGGTCTAACTTGTTGGATACCCCCAAAGTTGACGAAGATTAATTTTACATGAACTGGTTTGCTCACCGGAGCAAGAGCAACACGTATTAATTACGTGATTGTTTAAATGATGCCAGATACCCACAGCTTAAACAGCTAGCACACACGGAGAATATCTGTATGGATATTGGAGAACTAGACAAACACAAACTGAGTGAATTACGTAATATTGGCCGCGATATGAATATCCCTGGCTTTAGTTCGATGAAAAAGCAAGACCTTGTTTTTCGCATCATGCAAGCCGATGCAGAGGCAAAAGGCTTACATTTTAAAGGCGGTTTACTAGAAATCGTCGAAGATGATAAACAAGCAATGGGCTTCTTGCGTTCTGAAAACTTTTTACCTGGGCGCAATGATATTTATGTCTCAAATTCACAAATTCGTCGCATGGGTTTGCGTACAGGTGACATGGTTTATGGGCAAGTGCGCGCGCCCAAAGATAACGAAAAATATTTCAGCCTACTACGGGTAGAAGCTGTTAACGGCATTAGTCCAGAAACAGCCAAAGACCGCCCCCGTTTCCGCACGCTTACCCCTATTTTTCCTGAAGAAAAATTAAAATTGGAAACATTGCCCAATATTCTTTCCACCCGGTTAATTGACCTGGTGGCTCCAATTGGGCGCGGGCAACGTGGTCTGATCGTTTCACCACCAAAAGCTGGTAAAACGACCGTATTAAAAGATATTGCTAACGGCATTTCCACTAATTATCCCGAATTGCATTTGATGGTCGTCCTCATCGGGGAACGTCCAGAAGAAGTCACCGATATGCAGCGCTCAATCATCGGTGAAGTTGTCAGTTCTACATTTGACGAACCAGTGAAACAACATTGCCGTGTTGCGGAAATGGCATTAGAACGTGCAAAACGTTTGGTCGAAGGAGGACAAGATGTTGTTGTCTTACTTGACTCTATTACACGCCTGGCGCGTGCCTACAACTTAACGGTACCCCCAAGCGGACGAACTTTATCTGGGGGTCTTGATCCGGGGGCTTTGTATCCGCCCAAACGTTTCTTTGGCTCCGCGCGTAATGTTGAGTTTGGCGGCAGTCTCACAATCATCGGGACAACATTAGTTGATACTGGCAGTCGCATGGATGATGTGATTTACGAAGAGTTCAAAGGGACGGGTAATATGGAACTTCTGTTAAGCCGTCGCTTACAAGAACGCCGTATCTTCCCAGCATTCGATATTGAACGTTCCAGTACACGGCGTGAAGATTTACTCTTGTCTGGTGATGAGTTGGCTCGTGTTTATACGATGCGTCAGATGTTGGGGCATTTGCTTGATACCCCTGGTTATGACATTTCAAGTGCAACAAATGCTGTGATGCAACGTATGCGCGGAACAAAAACAAATTATGAATTCCTCGAGACGCTAACACGCGATATGATGTGATAGTCGCTTAGTCGTCAGTCGGGTTGTCATTACTCTATGACGTATAAACTCAGTTAATTATCACCTATCTTAAATAGTTTTAGAGAAAGCGGGTCATTTTAATGGCTCGCTTTTGTTATTTATGGGGATTTTGGTAGCATCCACGCTTATATGGATATTGAGGAAGGAAAACGCTGGCGGTTTGCTGGCTATTTGGTTTTGTTGCTGATTGCCGTTTTGCTGTTGGTGAGTTTGCGCATTGATAGATCGGAAAATGTGGATACAGGGGCGACAGCGGCTACGTCGTCGCAGCTCAGCACAAGCGATGGCATACTGTCCAATTCCATTCCCACACCCGAACCTATTCTCATCGGCGCACAAGACAACCTAGGCACTGTGGGTTCTTTAGCCATCAATGCGCCCATACCTGTCCTACAAGACAATGGTATTGCCCCAGCCCCCGTGCCGGTTACCTACCAAGGCAAACGCCCTGAACACCAATTTGAAACCTATGTTGTCAAACGCGGTGATGCGCCCTCTAGCATTGCGGCCGTTTATGGGATTCAACCCGAAACACTGCTGGGTGGTAATGCTCAACTCAGCCAAGAATCCAGTTTGTTGCAGCCGGATATGGAATTGATCATCCTCCCTATCGACGGTGTATTACATGAGGTGAAGTCGGGTGACTCGTTGGAAAGTATTTCTGAAGAATTTGGCATTCCAGTTGAAGATATTATTGCCTACGAGCCAAACAACCTGGAATTTCCCTATCGTCTTTATCCCGACACGCAAATCTTGATACCAGGCGCTGTGCGTGCAGTAGAATTTTGGACACCGCCAGCCTTATCTGCCGTGCGTAGTTCATCAGGCGGCATTACGCCGCTCGTTGTGGGCACAGGCACTTATATTTTCCCTGTTGGATCTCGTAACTTCACCCAACATTATTGGTATGGTCATCCTGGCATTGACATCGCCTTGGCAGAAGGGTCTGGGGTATTTGCCGCAGATACGGGCACAGTCACTTTTGCCGGTTGGAATATCTATGGATATGGCAATTTAATTGTTGTCAATCATGGTAATGGGTTTGAAACGCTTTATGCACATTTGAGCGGCATTAATGTCCGTCCAGGCCAGGTTGTTAACCAAGGTCAAGTGATCGGTGCGGTTGGCAATACGGGCAACTCTTCAGGTCCGCATATCCATTTTGAGATTCGCCAAAATTCCTTCCAGGATGATCCTTGTTGGTATCTTGGGTGCTGATAATTTATACAAATACCGTGTTCAGTTCGAGGAATCTGCAGTTGCTGGGCTTAAGCAAGTGATGGAAAAGAAATCAACTTATAAGGTTTAGATCGGTTATGTGTCGATCGCGCAATTGTCCACAACCGGCTTGAATATCGATTCCACGCCGGACACGCACGGTGCTGCTGACGCCATAACTTGCCAAGGCCGCTTGGAAAGCATCAACTTGTTCGCGTGACGACGGCCGTCCCCCGTACCCCTCTGTTGGATTCAATGGAATTAAATTGACATGGCAGATCAACCCTTTGAGTAAGCTGCCCAACGCATGTGCCTGGTCTAAAGTGTCGTTTTCGCCATTGATCAAAGCCCACTCAAATGTTATACGGCGACCTGTTTTGACCACATATTCGCGGCAAGCATCAATCAATTCTGCGATTGGCCAGCGTTTGTTGACGGGAATGAGTTTACTGCGCTCTTCATCGGTGGCAGCGTGTAGGGACACCGCTAATGGCGTTTGACGCCCTTCAGCAGCATAACGACGAATGGCAGGCACAAGCCCAACGGTTGAGATGGTGATCTTACGTGCACCCAAATTAAAGCCATCCTCGGCAGTGAGGCGGTCTACGGCCGTTAATGTCTGTTCGTAATTGTGCAAAGGTTCGCCCATACCCATCATGACAATATTGGTGACATGTTCACCTTCGGCAGCAAGTTCACGCGCAAAATAAAGCACCTGCTGCACGATCTCCCCACTAGTCAAATTACGAAAAAAGCCCATCTGACCCGTCGCGCAAAAAACACACCCCATCGCACAACCGGCCTGCGTACTGATGCATAATGTGCGCCGCTTGGCGTATTTCATCAATACTGTTTCAATATATTGGCCATCTGGCAGTTGAAAGAGTACTTTACTCGTCTGGTTGTCGCTAGATTTCTGGTTGACGACAATTTTGCCTGTATTGAGGGTAACGGCCGTTGTTAAACGTTCGCGCAGTTTTTTGGGCAAATTAGCCATCTCAGCCACATCAGCTACATACTGTTTATAGAGCCAATTCCAAATTTGACGCGCACGAAACTTGGGTTCACCCAATTCAGTCACAAAATCGGTTAAAGCAGGAAAATCGAGGTCGTATAGGTGCGTTTTTTGTGTCATCACATTTATTTGTCTTTCTCTAACTGAGCAGCTAAGGCTTGAATGTCATCAAAAATGAAGTCTGGTTTAATCTCACTCGCAGCGACATCATCACGCGTCGAGATGCCTGACAACACCATAATCGCCTGTAGGCCAGCAGCTTTGGCACCCACAATATCAGTTGTCAACCGGTCCCCCACCATTGCGGTATCAGACGAGCTGCCATCGAGACGACGTACGGCTTCAGTAAACATGGTGGGGCCAGGTTTGCCGACAGTAATGGGCTTAACACCGGTTGCTGTTTCAATCACAGCCAATAATGCGCCAGCACCCGGTAATGGTCCCAGTTCGCTTGGAAATGATGGATCGGGGTTTGTGCCCACAAATTTTGCGCCTTTGCCTACTAACAGAGCACCCATTGCCAACTCTTTGTAATAGGTTTCAGGCGTCATACCCACCACAACCACCTCAGCAGTAGCACCATTTTCTACTTCATCTGGTGTGACAATCACAAATCCTTGCGCACGCATGGCATCCCGCATGCCTTCGGTGCCCACTGTGTAAACGGCCGTTCCTTCTGCATAGTGCGTACGTAAAAATCCAGCCGTGGCTTCCGATGATGTTAATATCTGTTCGGTGGGTATCTCTACACCAAAACGGGCAAATTTCTGTTGATATAAAACGGCCGTTTTCGTGGCATTATTTGTCGCCAGCATAAAATTAATATTCAAACGGCGTAAGGTCACAAAAAAATCAGCCAATCCGGCCATAGGCGTCTCACCACGCCACAAAACGCCGTCCATGTCTAAAATTAAATTTCTAATATGTGTAAGCATGTCGTGATTATAGCTTAACCGTTGAGAAGGGGTAGGTTATTTATGGCGGCATGGGGGTTAATGCTTTTTGAGGCCATCCCATGCGGGTGTATAATTTCAACTTACTTTTGGAAAAAGGAACCTGTCAATTCATAGTGAAATATTCTTCACCACGAATTAACATAGATTTACAGGAATGAAGGAAAAAGTGTGAAATAGTGAAACTATCGGTAATCGTACCAGTATATAACGAACGGGAAACATTAATACCCGCCATAAAAGCCGTTCTGGCTGTAGACAGGGCGGATGAACTTATCATTGTTGATGATGGTTCGACAGATGGAACACGGGAACTTTATCCTGAAGTAGCCGAACTAAGCGACAAAATTCGCATTTTTATGCACAAAAAGAACCTGGGAAAGGGAGCGGCCGTTGTCACCGGATTTGAAAAAGCCTCCGGAGATATTTATCTCATTCAAGATGCTGATCTTGAATATGATCCACGCGATTATGATGCATTGGTACGTCCCATCGAGGAAGGTCGTGCCGAAGTTGTCTATGGCTCGCGTTTTCGTGGTGGCCCCACAAAAACGATGTTTTTCTGGCATATGGTCGGCAATAAGTTCTTGACTCTGGTCACAAATATCCTCTACAACACCATCCTAACCGACATGGAAACGTGTTATAAAGTTTTTCGTGCTGATGTCATCGTAGGCATTAAGTTTCGGGCGCGCGGCTTTGAATTTGAACCTGAAGTAACTTCTAAAGTACTCAAACGAGGCTACCGCATTTATGAAGTGCCTATTTCATATAATGGCCGCGAATTTGAAGAGGGCAAGAAGTTAAATCCGTGGAAAGAAGGCCCCAAAGCATTTTACTATTTGGTGAAGTACCGGTTTGTTGATTAGGGTGCATTCGTTTATAAGTTTGGTATAGACGAATGCGCTTAAGATCGGCTTTTTATGATTAACGCATGACAATCCAGGCCAAAATTTGGATACTTGCGATTACGTGGCTTGCATTTTTTGTGCGTGTACGTGGTTTGTTTGTTAATCATTTCCATGCCGACGAAGCTTTGTTTGCCAGTTGGGCGCGTTTGATTGCTGTTTGGCGTGACCCGTTTTTATTGAGTCAAGCCGTCGACAAACCCCCGCTGCTGTTTTATGTGCAGGCACTTTTTTATCCACTTTTTGGTGCAGTTGAATGGGCGGCATATATGCCAAACTTTGTCGCCTCTCTACTGCTCGTGCCGTTAGTCGGGGTGTTGGCCTGGCACTGGTATCAAGATAGTAAAACGGCCGTTTTCGCCGCAGCCCTTAT
>CAYGMR010000131.1:0-9420 GCA_964350725.1 uncultured Ardenticatenaceae bacterium
AGATAAGGGGTTGTTTATAAGTTACGGTGATGGTTACAGAAGGCGCAAAATGAACAAATTTTCTTTTACGTTCTTCCTACCTTTACAAATAATTTTTAAGGAGTGTCACAATGCATAGTCAAGATTATATTCAGCTCGATGCGGCCTACAGTGCCTGCACCTATAACCCCCTGGACGTCGTCATTGAACGTGGCGAAGGTGTCTGGGTTTATGATGTGGAAGGCAAAAAGTATTTAGATTGTTTGGCTGCTTATTCGGCCATCAACCAGGGACATTGTCATCCAGCAATCATCGACGCAATGTATGCGCAAATGCAACGCGTTACGCTCACTTCACGCGCTTTTCGGAATACTCAAATGGGGCCATTTCTGAAGGAGTTGTGCGAGTTTACTGGGTACGACAAAGCCATACCGCTGAATTCAGGCGCAGAGGCTGTTGAAGCTGCCATTAAATCTGCCCGCAAATGGGGCTACCTCGTTAAAGGCGTGGCTGATGATCAGGCTGAAATTATTGTGTGTAACGGCAATTTCGCTGGGCGCACAACTACGATCATTAGTTTTACTAGCGAACCACAATACAAAGCAGATTTTGGCCCACTCACACCCGGATTTAAGTTGATTCCATATGGCGATGCAGAGGCCTTAGAAGCAGCGATCACACCCAATACCGTCGCCTTTTTTGTCGAACCAATTCAAGGTGAAGGGGGTGTTGTTGTGCCACCAGATGGCTACTTGCGTGCTGTTGCCGATGTTTGTGCGCGGCATAATGTGTTATTTGTGGCTGACGAAATTCAGACAGGATTCGGCCGTACCGGCAAATTATTTGGCTGTGACCATGAAGGCGTCCGCCCAGACATGATCACCATCGGCAAAGCGCTCAGTGGCGGCTTCTATCCCGTATCGGCCGTTCTCGCAGACGATGAAATATTGGGCTTATTCAAACCGGGCGACCACGGCAGCACATTCGGGGGCAATCCATTGGGTGCAGCGACAGCGCGTGCGGCACTCAAAGTAATTCAAGATGAAGACCTGATCACGAGATCCGCAGAGCTAGGTGCGTATTTCAAGGGTAGATTGGAACGCATTGAAAGCCCACACATCAAAGAAGTGCGTGGTAAAGGCTTGTTTATTGGCGTTGAGTTAAATGTTCCCGCCAGACGCTTTGCAGAAGCTTTGCTAGAAGCGGGTATACTGTGTAAGGAAACACATGAAACTGTCCTGCGTTTTGCACCACCATTGGTCATCAAAAAGGAAGAAATTGATTGGGCAATTGACCTGATTGAACCTATACTACTGATGGATTAAATTAGTGTCTAAAGGAGCAAAGTGAAAAATTATGCTTGATATTCCAATGAATGCCAAAGTTAAATGTTCTGATGGGACGGTTGGTACGTCAACGGCCGTTATAATCAACCCACTGGACCAAATCGTCACCCATTTTTCTGTCCAGGACAAACATTCGCCTATATCGGCTGAGCGCCTGGTATCGGTTAACTTAGTTGCGTCTACAACCCACGACTCCATCGAATTGAACTGTACCCAAGCTGAATTCAGTGAACTGGAGATGTTCAATGACAATTATTACATCCAAAATGAAGAGGCAAATCTGGAATATTTAGAACCCTTTATGACACCTCTAGATACTCGCTACACCACCGTGAGTGCAGATCATGTACCCATTGGCGAATTGGCTGTGCGGCGTGGCACAAATATTGAAGCTTCAGATGGGTATGTCGGTAAAGTTGAGGCATTCATCATCAATCCCGACAATGGTCATATCAGCCATATGATCTTGCAAAAGGGTCATTTTTTCGGCAAAAAAGAAATTGCTTTGCCCATAGCCGCCATCGATCGCCTGGACGAATTTACTGTGGTGTTAAACTTGTCAAAAGCGGAAATTGAAAAATTAGAACCTATTCCAGCTAAACACGCCTGGCAAAAATAAACGGCCGTTATCGACTTCAAAGCTATCAAAGAAAAACCAGGAACATATAACAAGCCAGGTACCCATCTTGATTAGGGTATCTGGCTTTTTGCTTACACATGCTGTCAATCCCAACAAGACAGCCTTTCAAAAAAACAATTGGATAATTCGAACATCCTTATACGGTTAAATGAAACGTTTCAAAAAGCAGTCAAAGAACAAAATGCTGTTATTGAAAGTTATACACCTCCAAAACAAGGTGACCATTATTTAATCGAAGCTACTTTGATATCAGAAAACCCGACATCGTTTTCAGGTGCAGTTCTGCTACAATTGCAAACAGACTTAAGTAAATCGATCGCGGAACCGGTCGCTTTATAAATCGTTGTTTTAGATGGTCTGCCCAAAAAATCAAGGAAAACCTACAAAGATAATGGTTTTAATTTTAGCGAGGAGAAAATGGAAAATATGAATTTATTAGCGCCTGTTTGGTCACACCTTACCAACATCCAGCCTGTGCGTGGTGAGGGAATCTATCTGTATGATGCGGCTGGCACGCAGTATATCGACTTCACATCTGGTATTGGTGTCACGAATACCGGTCATTGTCATCCAGCAGTGGTAACGGCCGTACAAGAACAGGCTGCCAAACTGATTTTCGGTCAGATTAATATTGTCACCCAACCGCTTGCCATTCAGTTGGCTGAAAAACTGAATGCAATCACACCGCCAAGTATCGACCGCTTCTTTTTCTCCAACAGTGGTTCCGAAGCTGTAGAAGGCGCTGTCAAACTGGCCCGTCAAGCCACCAAACGGCGCAATATCATCGTGTTCCAGGGCAGTTTCCACGGCCGTACCCATCAGGCAATGGCCATGACCACCTCCAAAACTATCTACCGGCAAGGATACCAACCCTTGCCCGCCGGCGTTTTTGTGGCTCCTTTTCCCTATGGTTACTATTACGGCATGGATGATCATGAAGTGACTGAGTTGTGTATGCGGCAGATTGATCTGCTGCTGCACAGCCAAACGGCACCCGACGAAACGGCCGCATTTGTCATTGAGCCTGTTTTGGGTGAAGGTGGCTACGTGCCAGCCCCACCTGAATTCATGCAGCGCCTGCGTGCATTGTGTGACGAACATGGCATTTTGTTGATTGTCGATGAAGTTCAAAGTGGATTCGGCCGTACGGGCAAGATGTTTGGTTTTGAACATACCGGCATCGAACCAGACATCATTATCATGGCCAAAGGCTTAGCCAGCGGTATGCCGATTTCTGGTCTCGCTGCCAGTGCTAGCTTGATGGCTAAATGGCAGCCCGGCACGCATGGCGGCACCTACGGCGGCGGCAATGGCCCGGCATTGGCAGCAGCCTGTGCGACGATCGATGTGATCCAAAATGAAAACCTGGTTGAAAACGCGGCTGTTAAGGGTAACTATTTAATGGAGAGCCTCAATGATTTGAAAGCTGAATACCCGGTGATTGGGGATGTGCGTGGTCGAGGGTTGATGGTGGGGGTGGAGTTCTCAGATGCAAACGGCCGTCCCGATCCCATAACACCATTAAAAGTGCAAGAAGTCTGCCTTGCCAATAACTTACTGCTGTTAATTTGTGGCAGTTACAAAAATGTGATGCGCTTGATTCCGCCCTTGGTGGTCAATAAAGCGCAGTTAGACACAGCATTGGCTATTATTAACGAAGGATTGGCCGCAGCGACCTGATGGCTACAGCGAATTAGGGAGGGAACGAATTTTCTCCTATTTTCACCAAAATTCGTTCCTTCCTGAATTTGTAGCCGAGGTATCCTTACCTCGCCATTGGTAAACGCGGTAAGAAACCGCGGCTACAGTTACTTTTCCGACGGTCTACTAGACAGGCAACCCCTGCAATATAATCCCCAATACATAGGGCAGGAAGACCAGCAAGCCAAGCCAACGCTGTTGTACACGGGTTGCATTACGACTGTCCCAAGTGAAGAGATAGCGCCCCAAGCCTAACGCCAGGATGCCCGCGGTGAAGAGGATGATGACCGAGAGCCAGGGGTTGAAAACGGCCGTTTCACCCATCGCCAAACCCAGAAAAGCATTCATTGCCTGCGTCGCAGGCAGCAGCTGCGCGACTAGTTGTGCCCCTTCAGGCAAAAATTCATACGGCAGCATCAAACCGCCTAAAATCATTGAGGGGATAAAAATCACCTGCGAATACAACACGGTGAGCCGTGTACTGGGCGAGATCACCCCAATCAACACACCCAATCCCGTGCAAGCCAAAGCTGTCACCAGGAAAACCAATACAAAAGCAAGCCAATTTATCGGCAAGGGTGCGCCAAACAAAATGGGAGCTGTCACAACAATAATCAATGTCACCATAGAAAGATGCAGCATCGTTGTGAGTGCAGGCATGATCAGAATATTACCAGCCGGGACACCATTGATTTTGTAGCTGCGAAATATGCCCGCTTCGCGTGCGTTCACCAGTGGATCAGGGATGCCTAACAAGGTTGCTGCCAATATGGCAAACGTGACCATGGCGGGCACCATCGCCTCCAAAAATGCCGGATTGATAGTGGGCATGATAAAACCGATCATCAAGTAAAAGCCTAAGGGAAAAAGGTAATTCATCAGCAACAAATTTTTGTTGCGAATGCCGGTACGTAGTTCAAATGAAAAATGTTGTGCAAATGCGGTCATTGTAAACTCCTCTGTAGCTCGAACAAGGATGTTCGAGCTACGGTTTTCACTCATTCCTGGTGCCGCGTAGCGACGTGATCTCTCCTGTATACGTGCGGAATTCGGATTGCAGCATGCGGAATAAAAACAACAATCTGCAGATTAGCTGTTTTTTGCGTGTAACTGGTGCAATTCGTAGCAAAATTATGTATCTATTCAAGTTGTTAGCTCCAGGAATCGGTCTTCGAGCGACGGCCGTTCCACACGTAAATCCAGCAATTCATCTCCTTGCCTGGTGACAAAGTCGAGCAAGGCAGGTACGGTTTTGCCGATATCGCTGCTGAAATAAAACACATAATCATCCTGGATTGCACGTTTACTCACAGCCGGGAATGTCTGGTTATCCGCTAATAATGAAGCCCGGCTCGTATGCACAGAGACTTTGGACATGCCCACCCCAGTCGCTGTAATTTCGAGAGGAGAGCCGGTGGCAGCTAAACGGCCGTTCAGCATAATCGCCACCCGGTCTGCCAACGCCTCAGCTTCAGCCATGTCATGGGTAGCCAGAATGATAGTTGTGCCACCCGCTTGCAGCTCATGCAATAAGCGGTGTAACTCTGCCCGCGAGCCTACATCCAGGCCAGCAGTAGGCTCATCAAGAAACAAAACCTGTGGCTCATGGGCTACAGCCAATGCCAAAGCAAGCCGCCGTTGTTGGCCCGTTGATAACTGCTGAAATTGGGTAGCACGTTTTTCTGCCAAACCAAACCGATCCAACAAGTCAAAACGTGGTGCAGCACCATGATAGGCACAAAACAGGTTCATGGCTTCATCTGGAGTAATCGTTTCTGGCATTCCTCCCGCTTGCAGTTGTACACCAATTAGATTGCGTAATTGTTGCGCACTGCGTGCCGGATCAATGCCAGCGATCTGCAAACTGCCAGTATCTGCTGATCGTAATCCTTCTAAACATTCCAACGTTGTTGTCTTGCCTGCGCCATTAGGTCCCAGCAAACCAAAGATCTCTCCTTTGGTCACTGTGAAACTGATGTCGTCAACGGCCGTCATCGCGCCATAATATTTACTAAAGTTTTCAACTTGAATGATTTTTTGGTTCATAATATCGATTATTTTACTCATTGCACACGCTCCTAAAATTCAAATCTGTGAAAATCTACGCCAACCCGTGGCCAAAAATCTATCAACTTGCTCATAGCTTACGCGAAATCAATCCTAGCAACATCGGGCTTTAGGGAAACGGCCGATCTCGTCCGTTCGTACAATACCCTTTTGGACAATACACCCCAGCCCACAGCCTGCTATAATGGCAATGGAGATCAAATCATGACAAAACCCATGCCAACCAACACAATTGACGACGACGAATATCAACATACACGGCCGTTTCTTTGGTTCCTCACCCTGGTACTCGTTTTTCTATTCGGCTTATCGGTTTACACAAACCCCACACTACAAGCTCCTTTGCCTTTCATCTTGTTCACCTCTCTGCTGGTCGTCCATGGACTTTTGCATTGGAAATTAGAGCTTTTCCTGACAAGCAGAACAAAAACAATCCTCTACTTTGGCATTCAAATCGCCCTCGTCATCATCTTGACCGTCATGAGCAATATAGAAGCCGTTGGCTTTGGTTTATTCATGGGATTAGCCGGCGAAACAGTTGGCATACTCGCCGATTGGCGGCGCTCGCTGCTTGCAATGAT
The DNA here is from genome assembly GCA_964350725.1 of uncultured Ardenticatenaceae bacterium. Classification (GTDB taxonomy): domain Bacteria; phylum Chloroflexota; class Anaerolineae; order Promineifilales; family Promineifilaceae; genus JAACFF01. The sequence continues at coordinate 6,315 of CAYGMR010000131.1, forward strand.
CTTCTACCTTGCGCTAATGGTTGTTTTGTTTGGTTATATTTGGGGCTGGGCAGCGTTGCCCGACTGGACCATCATGGGTATTTTTGCAGCCCTTTTTGTGGGCATCTATGTATTACTCTTTATGCGCCAGATCACGCTGCGTGCCGAGACCCAAGCATTGTTAAACGAATTAGAAGTTGCCCATGCCCAACTCGCTGGCTACGCGCAACAAGTCGAAACCTTGACCCTTGAAACCGAACGACAGCGCATGGCACGAGAGTTACATGACACGCTCGCGCAGGGATTGGCTGGTCTTGTCTTACAATTAGAAGCCCTTGAAGCCAATCTCGAACATGGCAATACACAAGCGGCAGTTCAAATTGCAAGTCAGGCCAAAAGTCGGGCACGCACCACCCTGTCAGAAGCACGCCAGGCGATCGACGATTTGCGCGTGCAAGACAAATCCCTCGGCGATGCTGTCAACCATGAAGTCTCACGATTTACCAACAGTACAGGGATCAGTTGTAAGCTAGCCATGTATGGGTTAGACAAACCATCTGCTTTTGAGATTTCTACTGCAAATCGTGAACATGTGGTACGCTGTGTCAGTGAAGGGTTAAGCAATGTAGCCCGTCATGCCCAAGCAACAGATACGGCCGTTATCATCAAACAAAAAGACAACAACCTACGCATTACTATCAAAGATGATGGCATTGGCTTTGACACCACCTCAATTCCCAGCGGACATTATGGCTTAATCGGTCTACGCGAAAGGGCACGCCTGGCAGGTGGCACGCTAACTGTAGAAAGTAAACCTGGCGTCGGCACAACTGTAGACATGTCCATCCCACTAACTTAATGGCCAATTACCAATGGTCAATTAACCGTTGACCATTGAATAAGGGTTAAAACAAATGATAAAAGTGCTAATCGCCGATGACCATTTAGTAGTCCGTGAAGGATTGCAACTCATATTAAACACCGAACCTGATATCGAGGTCATTGGCGAGGCCCAAGATGGCGCACAAGCGGTCCGCTTGGTCGCAGAATTGCAACCGGATGTGGTCTTGATGGATTTACGCATGCCGGGCATGGACGGGCTGGAGGCGATCACCCACATCCACGCCCGTTGGCCCGCATTAGCAGTTGTGATTTTGACAACCTACAACGAAGATGATCTGATGATTCGTGGTTTACAAGCCGGCGCACGCGGCTTTTTGTTGAAGGACACTGGCCGCCAAACTTTGTTTAACTCAATTCGTGCGGCGGCACGCGGCGAAACCTTGTTACAACCAGAAATCTTAGCACGCGTGTTGGCACACACAAACGCAGCACCACCAGCAGTCACAGCAGCAAACAAAACCAGTGCAGGGCCTGATTTAACAGACCGGGAGATTGAGGTATTAACGGCCGTTGCCAATGGTTCGCGCAACAAAGAAATTGCCCTCCAACTTGGCGTCACAGAACGTACCATCAAGGCACATCTAACCAATATTTACAACAAACTAGGGGTCGATTCGCGTGCAGCGGCCGTTTCGGTCGCCATCCAACGCGGCCTTATTGCTTGAAGGCATTCACAGCGGACAGAAGACAAAGGACAAAAATTTTCGGTCTTCCGTCTCCCGTCCGCCATCTAAATGCACACCTAACAGTTTCCCCTTCGCGTCCTGTGTGTCTTCGTGGTTATTTCCCTTGCGTTCCCTTCATCTTTATTTTATACTTATGTCTATTAGATTATGTTCATTTGAGAATGATAAATCCTCTTTTAGCATAAATCATGATTTTTATTATGAAGTACCATAACCAAATAACGGCAGCACGATAGCAGATGTTTCATTTATGAACCCATCTGCTCTCTAATCTTTCCGCTATTGCGTTGCAGAGTTTATCTAATGGGTTACATCGTAGGACACCCCATAAAACACCCAAAAGACTTTTACGGCCGTTTCCAAGAAGTCGCACGCTTTTACGAAATAGTAGCCGGGGATCAAGCCCAATCCATCAACATCCTGGGGTTACGCCGCTCCGGTAAAACCTCATTTCTGCACTATATTGCCCATCCGGATGTAATGGCACGTTACCTGCCAGATGCGCAACGATATATATTTGTCTACCAAGATATATCGATCTGCAAAAATACGGCCGACTTTTACCGCCGCATCCTCAGTCAACTCCATCGTATTTTGAAAAAGCGCGAACCCAAAAATTCATGGGTTTTACCCCAAGCCGAGCAAGCCACCATCCACGATATCGAAGCATTTCTGCCCCAATTCCCTGATTATCGCTTCATCCTCCTGCTCGACGAATTTGATCGCCTTAGAACCGGTCAATTTGATCAAAATTTCCTCGCTGAACTGCGGGCGCTGACCATCCATTGGGAATATGAACTAGCCTGTGTAACGGCATCTTTTTGGGACATCTACCAGCTAGGCGAATATGTCAGCTTGCAGCCAACCTCTACCTTCTATAACATTTTTTACCCTTCACCTATCATTTTACATGGCCTCGAAGCGGCAGAGATTGAACAATTAATTCAAACCCCAGCGCTAGAAGAAAATCTACCTTTCTCACCAAAAGAGCTCGCGACCATCTATCGTCTTGCTGGCTCATTGCCATTTTTTATACAAGCAACGGCCGCCGACAGCTTACGACGTAAAAAACAAGGGGAATCGCTCTCAAGTGCCAAAGCGATCCGTCAACTAACTGCGAATCTGTCAACCTACTTCAAACAATGGTGGCAGCAGTTTAGTACGCTTGAACAAGAAATATTATGTAATGTCGCTCAGTTTAAGCATACAGAAAATCTAGACTTTAACTTGGATGATATCGAGGTAACCAAAACTCGTTTTATAAACTTTGGTCTCATTCGAAAAGTCAAAGATACCTTAACCATCAATGGGGAGATCTTCACACTTTGGTTAAATCGCAAAAATAGTGAAAACGATAAAACAAACCGTCAAACAGCAGTGAAAAACGGCCCATATGACAAAGTCTTGCTAAAGCAAAAAATTAACACCCATTTCAACAAAGAAGAAGTCGATGAACTTTGTTTTGATCTCAATGTTGACAGAGGGCAGCTGCGCACCAGCCGCAAAGCGGAAATGGTTATCGATTTGATCGATTATCT
>CAYGMR010000131.1:9430-11798 GCA_964350725.1 uncultured Ardenticatenaceae bacterium
GAGCGCCGCAGCGACATTCCTGCGCTTCTCACAATCTGCCAAGAACGCCGCCCATATGTAAGCTGGGAATAATGAAATATATTTCAATATGCCGTACAATTGGCACTTATGAAAGTAGTTATTGTCACCAAAACACGCTCAGACACAGGGGCTTGTATCAGAGGGTTATCCTTCAACGGCCGTTTCATCCAATTCACCAGCTCTGACACCGATCGATTCAATATCGGAGATGTCTGGAACCTAGATGTCACCCCAGCTTCTAACCCGCAACCAGCACATATTGAAATGGTCATTGTTAACACCAAACAGCGTTTGGCTACCATTGACAATATTACCCAATTTATCCACACGCAAATGCCTCCGAAAAGCGGCAGTCCAGACATACTTCTCAATGGTCTGCAACAAAGCACCCAATTTTGGCAACCAGACAAACCACTTACGCGCCTGGTGGATAGCAATCAAACCCATTATCAATACTCAACAGCAGACGATGGCCAAACGTTGACCTTTGTTGGCTATCAGGAACCACTCAACGAAATTCCTGCTGGCACATTATTAGCTGTTTCCTTAGCTGATTACTCATCGCCAGATGACATTCAGCTTTGTGGCTGGTATCAAGCAGAAATGGGGGATGACACATGGCAATCCAATGATTGGCCGCCCGTGGATGAATATGAATTCAGTGATTCCCATCCCGAAAATATGTTGACACCCTCAACAGTCACAATCACCCCGCCGACCACCCCCTTTGTGCCACCCACCCTGCCGGCAATCAAAACGAAACTAAAACAGGTTTTTGGCTATGATGAATTTCGGCCGTTGCAAACCGAAGTGATCGAATCTGTGCTCAATAAACAAGATGCAATGGCCATCATGCCGACGGGCAGCGGCAAATCACTCTGTTATCAACTGCCCGCACTCTTTTTTCATGGTCTGACGGTTGTCGTTTCACCGCTGATTTCGTTGATGGAAGATCAGGTGATGCAGCTGCAAGAAGTGGGCGTTACGGCCGTTTACCTCAACAGCACCCTCTCCTACGAACAACATCTCTACACAAGCAACCAAATCCGTGCCGGGCAAGTCAAACTACTCTATGTGGCCCCCGAAACCCTCTTGCGCCCTGAAACATTGCTGCTTTTACAGCAAAGCAACGTCGATTGCCTGACCATCGACGAAGCCCATTGTATCTCCGCTTGGGGTCATGATTTCCGTCCCGAATACCGCAAATTAGCTGATGTGCGCCAACGCTTGCCAGATGCTGTTTGCATCGCCGTCACCGCCACAGCCACCGACCGCGTACGCCAAGATATCAAGAACACCCTGGCAATCCCCGACGCCGGTGAGTTTCTGGCCAGTTTCAATCGTGATAATTTATTTTTAGCGGCTGAACCGAAAACCGATGGTTTTTCACAGACCGCCGCCTTCCTCAAAAACCACAAAGGCGAATCTGGCATCATCTACTGCGCCACGCGCAAACAGGTCGATATTCTAACCACACAGCTTAGCCAACGCGGCTGGCCGGTTTTGGCCTATCATGCGGGCCTCAGTGACAACGAACGCCGCGCCAATCAGCGCCGTTTCATCTATGAAGAAGCGATCATCATGGTGGCGACCATCGCCTTTGGCATGGGCATCAACAAATCGAATGTGCGCTTCATTTTGCATTATGATCTGCCCAAAAATCTGGAAAGTTATTACCAACAAATCGGCCGGGCCGGGCGCGATGGCTTACGCGCCGACTGTTTACTGCTCTCGAGTTATGCGGATGTCGGCACCATCAACTATTTCATCAACCAACAAGCGCCCGATCAACAACGTGGCGCACGCGCACGGCTGGAAGCGATGTTGGGTTTTGTGGAAGCGACAATCTGCCGACGACGGCCGTTGCTCAACTATTTTGGCGAAGATTACACAATCGACAATTGTGACATGTGTGACAACTGTCAGAGCAGTGACGATGAGTTGGTCGATCTAACCATCCCGGCGCAAAAATACCTCTCCTGTGTCAAGCGCACCGGCGAGATATTCGGCATGACCTATATCATTGACGTGCTGCGCGGCTCACGCTCACAAAAAGTACTTTCACGCCGGCATGATCAACTTTCGACTTATAATATTGGCGGCGAATTCTCAAAGAAAGAGTGGCAGTTTTTGGCGCGGCAGTTCATCCAACAACGTTTGCTCATTCAAGATATGCAGCATGGCAGCCTCAAACTTACACCGAAGGCGGATGACGTTTTCAAGGGTGCTCAGCATCTCATCGACGACGCTCAGCACGCGGGCCGAGGCGGCGAACGAGTTCTGCAGCTGGGTCAGCAGGGCGAGTTCTTCATCGACGTTCACGCCGACTTCGCCGCGCAGGGATTCC
>CAYGMR010000131.1:11808-12213 GCA_964350725.1 uncultured Ardenticatenaceae bacterium
ACTGACACCGAAGGCGTATGACGTTTTCAAGGGTGAACAGGTCTTGGGCACAATGCCGCAGCGTCAACCACTCTCCCAAAGCTGGCAAGCAACGGCCGCTCACGATGCAGAACTCTTTACACTTTTGCGCGATAAACGCAGTGAACTGGCCAATGCAGCCAATGTGCCACCCTATGTCATTTTTTCTGACCGCAGTCTGGTTGCCATGGCAACGGCGTTCCCACAATCACGCCGTTCATTTGGCATGTTGTATGGTGTTGGCCAGGCCAAACTAGATAAATATGCTGACATTTTTTTGCCCATTATTCAGGATTATTGCCAGCAGAAAGGGATTAAAGATCAGACGGCTACGGCCGTTGCCCCACCACCGACTACAACCAATCGTCCCCAAAACCGCACAGAAGA
>CAYGMR010000132.1:0-401 GCA_964350725.1 uncultured Ardenticatenaceae bacterium
CCTTATGCAGATAAATAGCAGGTTGCAGGTTGCAGGTGGCAGGTTGCAGGTGGCAAGGTGCAGGTAAAACCTTGCCACCTGCAACCTGCCACCTGCACCCTTTCTACGTCAAATCCAACCGCCAAACCGGAAGCCGAAAATCTCCCTGGCGAAACCCAAAGCGTTTATATAATTGGTGGGCAGCTTTATTGTCCGCCTGGGTATTTAACGAAACGGAACGCAACCCCTTGGCGCGGTAACCGCGAATCGCATGTGCCAATAACGCGCTGCCAATGCCACGTCCTTGGAATTGGGGATCAACAGTGATGCGCGCCAAGTGTGCGCCATGTGCACTCTGGGTGCTAAATTGAAAGCCGATAATTTCGCCAGCCAACTCAACCACATCAAAGCTGAATGATTGT
>CAYGMR010000132.1:411-9026 GCA_964350725.1 uncultured Ardenticatenaceae bacterium
AACGGATCGTAGGCAGCGGCTTCAATCTGTGCCAATCTGTCCATATCTTCAGACCTGACGGGCCGCAGCTTGATTTCTGGCGTCACAGGCAAATCTGGCAAAGCCAGGTCATCTTTGGCATAGGTTTCAATGGCACTAAACGGCTTGAAGCCAACGGCTGCAGCCCACTCCTGCGGCCAGCCTTGTGAAAGCAGCCACCCAACATGCGTAACGGCCGTTGCGCGCAAAAACGCCACAACCGGTTCCATCAACGCTTTTAAAAGCACTTCTCCATCTTGATCATGCCCAATCGCGGCCACACGCACCCAGGCAGCGGGGGGCGGATCGGCCGTAATCGCCAAACAAGCGGTCACAGATTTACGATCGCCGAAAAAGTGTTTGGTAAGGGACTTAACGGCCGTTTGTTTTTCAACCTTTTCCTGCAAAACAAAACCGGGCGATCCCAACCAATCGGAGGGATAATGCCAATCGACATGCATGTGGGTAAAAGCCGCGTTGCGCAGCAAAATCGTAATCGCCGAAGCGTCTGCTTGCTGCGCTGTGCGCACGAGATTTTCCTGTGGGTGAGCGTCATTTCTCTGGTTTGCTAATTCCATGTCGCTATTGTACACTACAAGTACACTCGGACGTCAAACGTTCCGAACATATTTAGGAAAACTATGGGTAAGCAAACTGGAAAAGATCGGCAATTAGAGAGTACAATCGCTACCCTCAACAAACGCTTTGGCGATGGTGTTATCATGCGTCTTGGCGAAGCCGCTCATTTACAAGTTGAAGCCATCCCAACCGGCTCACTATCACTCGACATCGCCCTGGGCGTTGGCGGCGTGCCTCGTGGGCGCGTCATTGAAATCTATGGGCCAGAATCATCCGGTAAAACCACCCTTTGTCAACACATTATCGCCGAAGCACAAAAACGAGAAGGTATCTGTGGCTTCATCGATATGGAACATGCCCTCGATCCGCGTTATGCGGCACGTTGTGGCGTTGACATTGAAAATTTATATGTGTCCCAACCGGATACTGGCGAACAGGCATTAGAAATCGCTGATATGCTCATTCGCTCAGGCACGATGGATGTTGTCGTGATCGATTCTGTGGCAGCCTTAGTGCCCCGCGCAGAAATCGAAGGTGAAATGGGAGATACGCATATCGGTTTGCAGGCCAGGTTAATGTCACAGGCTTTACGCAAGTTATCTGGAGCCATTAAACAAACCAACACAATTGTTATTTTTACGAACCAGTTACGCATGAAAATTGGTGTGATGTTTGGTAATCCTGAAGTCACAAGTGGTGGCAATGCGCTCAAATTTTATGCATCTGTCCGGCTCGATATTCGCCGCATTCAAGCAATCAAATCTGGCGGCGAAGTGACAGGGAATCGCACACGGGTCAAAGTCAAGAAAAACAAAGTGGCGCCCCCCTTCACAGAAGCTGAGTTCGACATCATGTATAACGAGGGCATTTCCAAAACGGGTGATGTATTGGATCTGAGTGTGAATTATAATCTAGTCGACAAACGCGGCGCATATTTTCGGTATGGAGAAACCTTGCTAGGTCAAGGGCGTGAAAACGCAAAAAGTTTCCTTTCTGAAAACCCAGAAATGTTGAATGAGTTAGAACATCTCATTCGCAAAGAAGCCGGGCTGCCAGCGTTACAACCAGCATCCGAATAAGAGCTGGCGTTGATTAGCGTTTGACAATGTATGAATATTGGTCATTGGTATCAAAACAGGAACAATTCCGGTGAACAGCTTTTTCACCTGAAACCTAGCTCAAACGTAATCTTCTAAAGATTACGATAAAAAACTATCGTCAAGAATTAAAATCACTGCTGCTTAACCGTCATGTTTGCAAATTTTCAGACAGGTACAGAGAAGAGAGCACAGTCAAACAAAGTACAACTGAGCTGCGCTGACCACGTGGAAATAACATTATCTGGATAATAATGCCCGTTATTTTTCGCACCTTTGCAGGCCAGTCACCTAAAAAAGACGAATAGCTTTATCTGAGTTAGGCATTAGTTTGCTTTACGGCCGTTTCCCGACCTCCGGATTATCGACCATTTAGTAAATCGGTGTTTATTATCCTGCGTTTGAAGCCGTGGCCATGATGGTCACGGCTTTTTTATTATGGCAACAATTACGGCTTTAACAGCGCAAAAAAAGAACGCAAACCGTGTCAATCTGTTTCTGGATGATCAATTTGCTTTTGGACTAGAAACGGCCGTTGCCATGCATTTGCGCGTTGGCCAAATACTATCCGAAACTGATATTGCAGCTTTGCAAGATCAAGAAGAGAGAGAAAAAGCGCGTGCAACAGCCCTAAATTTATTAACCTATCGGCCACGCAGCGTGGCTGAAATCAGACGGCATTTACGCAAAAAAGAGTTTGACGATGCCGCAATTGAACAGGTAATCGAACGCCTGCAAGCTGTCGAATTATTAGATGATCACGCGTTTGCCCGCTATTGGGTCGAACAACGCGAAACCTTCAAACCGCGCAGCCATTTGGCTTTGCGCCAAGAATTGAGAAACAAAGGTGTCGACCGTCATGTGGTTGACGCAGTTTTAGAAGATGTAGATGAAACGGCCGCTGCGCGACGTGTGGCCGCTAAACAAAGCTATCGCTGGGCAAATTTGCCCAAAAAAGAATTCAGGGTGAAGTGTGGCCAGTTTTTACAACGGCGCGGCTTTCCCTATGTCATTATTACAGAAATAACAAACGAAACATGGCAATCACTAGCAACAGATTCCGAGGATAATTACACGGAGTTACACTGAGGCCAAACAGAATTACACAGAGAACCAAACATCATCCCAAACCTCTGTGAACCTCTGAGCCTTCTTAAGCAACGCAGTTACCAACTGAGTTGCCCGACTCCATGTAACAATGAAAACTTGCGTAAGCTTGCCATGCATGAAGGAGTTCGAAAATGGAAATTATAATTGGGGTTCTAGCCCTGATTTTAGGCGCGGCAATTGGTGCAGGCGTCACCTATTATTTCACCAAGCCGCGTCTTGATGGGGCCTATAAGGACCTGCAACAAGAGATAGAGCAGCAACGAGCAACTGTCGAAAAAGAAACCGAAAATATTTTGGCCACAACCCGTCGTGAAGCCAAAGATATTCGGGAAGAGGCCAAAAAGGTTGCTGATCAACGGTCAGCCGACTTGGCACGCACTGAAACGCGTCTAGAACGCCGGTCTGACAAACTAGATGAACAAGCAAACCGCTTGGAAGCCCGTGAACAAGTACTCAACAAACGCCAAAGTCGACTCGACCGTCGTCAAAATCAATTGGCAAAATTGCAGGAAGAACGGCGCGAGAAATTAGAAGAAATCGCGGCCATGTCCACCGATGAAGCGCGTGAAGTTTTACTCGCAGAGGTTGAAAAAGAGGCCCAACAAGATTTGGCACGCACCATGCGTGAGATCGAGAATCGTGCCAAAGAAACGGCCGAAGTTCAAGCCCGTAAATTGGTGGCTCTGGCAGTGCAGCGCGTAGCCAGTGACCAGGTAGCTGAAATGGTGGTGTCATCTGTGCCCTTGCCCAGCGAAGATATGAAGGGACGCATTATTGGGCGCAACGGCCGTAATATTCGTGCGTTTGAACAGGCAGCCGGTGTTGACATCGTTGTCGATGACACACCCGAAGCTGTCACTGTTTCCAGCTTCGACTCGGTACGCCGTGAAATTGCACGCCGTGCGCTGACAAAATTGATCGCAGACGGCCGTATCCATCCGGCACGCATCGAAAAATTGATCAGTGACGCCACCAAAGAGGTCGAGCGTGACATTCGTGAAGCGGGCGAACAAGCCGCCTATGAAGCCAATGTCCACGGCTTGCATCCCGAAATTCTAAAAATGTTAGGTCGCCTGAAATACCGCACATCTTACGGCCAAAATCAGCTGCATCACGCTGTCGAAGCGTCCAAGATCGCCGCAATTTTGGCTGCCGAATTAGGTGCCAATATCGAATTTTCAAAGATGGGTGGCCTGTTGCATGATTTGGGCAAAGCAATGGACCATGATCAGGAAGGCACCCACGCGATGTTAGGTGCTGAGTTTGCCAAACGTTTCAAAGTGCATCCAGTGGTCCTCAATGCCATGGCCTCACATCACCACGAAGTCGATCAGGAAACGACCGAGGCCATTATTGTTGAAGCGGCCGATGCTATTTCCGGCGCACGTCCTGGCGCACGCCGCGAGAGTTTGGAAAACTATATCAAACGGGTACGCACCCTGGAAGAAATCGCCACCTCATTCGAAGGTGTCGAGAGCGCCTATGCCCTGCAAGCGGGGCGCGAAATTCGTATCTTGGTGAAACCAGACAAAGTCGATGACCTGGGATCGATGCGTCTGTCACGCGACATCTCCAAAGTAATCGAAGACAGCATGCAATATCCCGGTCAGATTCAAGTCACCGTCATTCGCGAAACCCGCGCCGTCGGATTTGCTAAATAAACAAAATTTAAGCCAAATAAAACGGGTCTAATTTTTCAATTAGACCCGTTTTATTCAACAACATCCAGCGCCCATTTGAAGCACTTCCAATTTTTATATTGCTCTACTCTGGCGAATTTCAGATTTGTCAAGTTTTCCCATGCGTGGATTGGGAACAAATTTGTCAAAAAACTTGACAAATCTCTCTGCGTCTACCGATGTCCCATAATCTGATGTGGGATGTAGGGTGCTTCAATCCGTTGGATCTCGTCATCTGACAACTCAATATCCACCGCCCCTACAGCTTCTTCCAAATGGTGCATCTTGCTGGCTCCGATAATCGGCGCTGTGATGCCGGGTTTATGCAAGAGCCAGGCCAGTGCAATTTGGGCGGGTGATAGCTCTCTTTCAGCTGCAATCGCCACAACTTGATCGACCACATCAAAATCAGCATCGGCATAAAAATAATTATGCGCGATGTGATCGCTTTTGGCTCTTGTGGTGGGCTCATGCTCGTCACGTTTGCGATTGCCTGTTAAAAAGCCACGTGCCAGCGGACTCCACGGGATCACCCCCACGCCTTGATCCATACAAAATGGCAGCATTTCACGCTCTTCTTCACGATAAACCGCATTCATATGGTTTTGCATGGATACAAAACGTGTCCAGCCATGCAGATCGGCCGTGTATTGGGCTTTGGCAAATTGCCATGCAAACATACTCGATGCGCCAATGTAAAGTGCCTTACCCGCCTTTACGACATCATGCAGGGCTTCCATGGTTTCCTCAATCGGTGTCGTTTCGTCAAAACGATGAATTTGGTACAAATCAACATAATCGGTGCCAAGGCGGCGCAGGGACTTATCGATGGCTTCCATGATATGTTTACGCGAGAGGCCGCGATCATTCACATCGTCGCTCGAGGGCATGTACACTTTTGTCGCCAGCACATATTCATGCCGTTGGGCAAACTCTTTGAGCAGCTTGCCAGTCACTTCTTCACTCACACCCAGCGAATACATATCGGCCGTATCAAAAAAGTTGATGCCCAACTCAAACGCGCGTTTAACAAACGGCCGTCCCTGATCCTCTGTTAATACCCAATCGCGCCATTCAGGTGTGCCATACGTCATCATACCTAAACAAATGCGCGAAACCTTCAAACCACTATTTCCTAAACGTACATATTCCATATTCCTGTCTCCTATTTATCTTCGACCAACACCCAAACCGCGACCCCATTGGGACGTTCATAATCATAATTATTGAGTGTGCCAGTGTAAAGGTCAATCTTATGTTCCCCGTCCGTCACAGCCACATCATTGATGCGCAGTTTCATACGCAGATCAGGGATGTAGATGGTTGATCCCACGGGCACAAGATAACCATCATCTTCGCGCCAAGTCGTGGCAGCGGTCTTAAAAGGGTTGCTGCATGTCAAATTGCCTGCCAATGGATGGCCCTCACATTTGTTATGCGGCGTAATCACAAAACGATATGGGGCTAAATCACGTTCAACCGGGGCACGGACGGCCGCATATTCCAGCACATCACCATTGGGCAAGCGTCCCGCCCCTTGGTAGGCGGTTTGCTCCAAAAAGCTGCGTGGCAGTGGTTCGATGCCTGGCAGCGGTTGATCATTGAGGCCATACGGCCGTTCCAACTCACCATCATCCGCAGCATCTAACTCATAAATAATATAATGCGTCACCGGAATGTCATTGTCAAGAAAAACCCAACGCCAGCCACGCGGCGCTCCCGGCAAACTTTTTGGCGTTGGGCGCAAGGTAGGTTTTGGAGATGGCGTAACAGTTGCCGTGTGCTTTGGCATTATTGTTGCTGCGGGTGTCGCCAGCGCCGTGTTTGTCGGCGCGGGCGTTGTGGTTGGGGTGGCTGATGGCTGTACTGTGGCGGTAATTGTTGTTGCAGTCGGGGTCGGGGTATTAGTGGCAACGGCCGTTGCCACCAAAGCACCCTCTCCCACCGTTTGCACCATCGTCTGTGGCAGACAGCCACTTACAACAAATACCCCAAAAACCAACAAACTACAACGGACAAAGAATCGAATAATAAAAATCATACCCTTATTTTACAACCTGTTTATTTCAATATCCGTTGCAGTCAGCATAACATCATCCAAGATACCCTTGTTTTAATAATAATTCAGCATTCAACACCGAACCACTCGCTGCGCCGCGCAGCGTATTGTGAGCAATTGACAGGAAGCGCAAATCATTGACTGGGCAGCTACGGAAACCACCGACCGTCCACGCCAGGCCATTGCCAGCATCACGATCCAGACGTGGCTGCGGACGGTCTTTTTCGGGGCGATAAATCAACACTTGTGGCGGCATACTCGGTAACTCACGCACAATTTTTATTGGCTGCCAATTCTTGAACAATTCCACCACTTCTGCAACCTCAACTTTACGCCTCAGCTTGACAGAAACACTGCCCAAATGGCCATCGATGACCGGCACACGATTCGCCTGTGCGCTCACCAAGAAATCGGCCATTTCGATTTTGCCACCTTTGAATGTGCCGCATAACTTACGCGGCTCGGTTTCCAGTTTACCATCTTCACCACCAATATACGGAATGACATTGTCCATGATGTCCATGGAAGGCACACCCGGGTAGCCCGCACCAGAAATCGCTTGCAACGTAACAACCACCGCACTTTCCAGGCCAAAAGTTCCATTCAGTATCTTCAAAGGCAACACAATGCTCGTGGTAGAACAGTTTGCATTCGCCACAATGTACCCTTTCCAACCATACGCTTCTTGTTGGTAGGGGATCATGCTTGTATGGTCGGGGTTAACTTCAGGTATCAACAACGGCACATACGGATCCATGCGATAGGGTGAAGCATTGGTCAAAACAATATAACCGGCTTCCGCAAATTTCGGTTCCAATTCACGCGCCTGTTCAGATGGCAGGGCAGAAAACACAATCTGCACGTCCAGATTTGGCTCGGTCGGCTGCACAATCATGTCCGCGATTTTTTTGGGCGGATCACCTTGCAGCAGCCAATTGACACCTTCCCCATACGGCCGTCCCGCAGTCCGTTCTGATCCAGTCAAAGCTGCAATCTCAAACCAGGGATGATCCACTAAATGTTCAATAAAACGTTGGCCGACAGAACCCGTCGCAGCCAGAATACCAACAGGAATTCTTTTACTCATAATAAAACCTCCAAATTTTTAAGCTCAGGGTCGGTCTCCTGACCGTACCCGGTTGCAACACGGTTAGGAAACCGATCACGAACGATAAGTTCCAATAAACAAAAAAATGCCATCACCCCTTTTGGGGCGATGGCATCACGATTCCACCCAAATTTTAGTATGTAGCACCTAGATTGGCGATCCATACCCTCTGTTCGACAGCACAAGGACTGTCTCAGCCGCTAACGAGGCCAACCGGAATTTCCTACTAACAGGATTCAGTAGCAGATTTTTGCCACTAACTCCATAAATTTCACGCAAACAAACAGCTAATTCGTAAAATTCGTGCCATTCGTGTCAGAAAAAGGAATGACGACGTTTATGCGTTCAGAAAATCACTCACGGGGGGTTTTCGTTTTTGTCTTTGCTGCAGCGATTCTCAACCTATTGACCGCCACTCTCTGTAACAGACCCAAAAATTACTCGTCCCGTTCAACGTTTTAAATTTGTAAAGTCAACAATTCAAATAATTGCTAACTTCAAAAAGATGTCGAAGCATCCTTTAAGTTGCCAACATTATAAGGATCAAAACGGAGTTGTCAACCTACAAAAAAACTATTCCTTGGTTTGACTTTTTACCTCACTGTTCTATAATCTGATTCAACTCAACCTCTAAATACAGAAAATTGAGTATATTCAACATTTGGTTTGGATATTCGGAAATATTTTGAAAGTGTATCGCGATTTTGTTTGCATGTTGACCAATACTGATAAAATGTGGATTAATCAAATAGTTGGACACCCAAGGGGACAATAACGGTGTCCGATCCTGTTTCAGAACCCCCTGAACCCTATCACCTAAACTGCAAGTGGCATAGTGGAAAAGTAGCAAAGTGGAAAAGTAGGCGATTCTCTTACTTACAGCCTTGCAGCTCTGCAACTTTGCAACCTTACGACTCTGCAACCCAACACCTAAAATGAACCCAATAATAATAATTGCTGCCGTC
>CAYGMR010000132.1:9036-9407 GCA_964350725.1 uncultured Ardenticatenaceae bacterium
GTTAATGATTTTTTTCAACAGCTTGTATGTTGCAGCAGAATTTGCAACCGTTTCATCACGGCGTACAAAAATAAGTCAAATGGCTGGCCAGGGCAACCGCATGGCACAAGCTTTATTGCCTTTCATCGAAGATCGCAAGACCTTAGATCGCTATGTGGCCGCATGTCAAATTGGCATCACCATATCGTCATTAGTGCTCGGTGCATATGGGCAAAATGTGATTGCGACAGCCATCACACCAACCATCGCCGCATTGTTAGATGCCCTTCCCTCGTTGACAAATTTGTTAGGTGGCGACACAGCAGCCGCTTCCTTAGCCCTGGCGCGTTCAATATCGATAACGCTCGTTCTCGTCTTTATCACAACATTAC
>CAYGMR010000132.1:9417-12062 GCA_964350725.1 uncultured Ardenticatenaceae bacterium
AGAACGTATCGCCATGGCGGTAGTTTGGCCGATGAAAATTTCACTCAAGGTGTTTTCGCCATTGATTTGGCTATTCAATGGCAGCGGATCGCTCGTTTTGCGCTTATTGGGCCATAATAGTAAAGATAAACCGGCTCACATTCACTCTCCCGAAGAAATCGAGCTGTTGGTTTCTGAAAGTTACGAAGGCGGCTTGCTTGATGACACCGAACGGCAAATGCTGCGCAATGCTTTCCGCTTGCGTGACCTCACGGCTAAACAAGTAATGCTGCATCGCACGAAAATTATTGCCGCGCCTCTCGACAGCACCGTTTTAGAGATTATCAATTTAGCCATAAAGGTCGGCGTCTCACGCATCCCACTTTATCGTATATCGATTGACGATATCGTTGGATTTGTACATATCAAAGATTTATTTAGGTTACATACCCATGGCGAAACGGAACTGACCGAAATCATTCGTGAGGTTGAATATTTGCCGGAAACGCTGCCGGTAATGGATGTATGGAATAAATTGAATACACGTCGCAAATATTTAACGATTGTCTTTGATGAATTTGGCGGCACGGCCGGGCTGATCACCTTCGAAGATTTAATTGAAGAGGTTTTTGGTGAATTAAAAGATGAGTTTGATGATGAGATGGCGCTCATTGCCCGGGACCAGGACGGCCGTATCTATTTGCGCGGTGATTTGTTGGTCACGGACGTAAATGAATATCTTGAACTCAATTTGCCGGCCGAAACCGATACGCTCAGCGGTCTTGTTTTTAGCACATTGGGACGGCCGCCGGTCGAAGGGGATGAAGTCACCATCGACGGCATTATGATTCGGGTTGAAGCCTTAGAAGATTTGGGCGTGCGTGAATTATCATTAGTGCTGCCTGTGCGCGAAGATACAGGTTCCACCTTTACCGAATGGGAGGTGGCAGATCGTGATTAAGACTATTCTATTGGCTTCATCTGTGCCCAGTTTAAGTTTTGCTGTTTTGGTGTGGCAAGCAGCTGCAGAGGGTCAACTACCAGCGCTGGGCGTGTTAATTGTGCCCATGATTGTCATTATCGCGTTGGTTGTGCTCAATGGGTTGTATGTGGCGGCTGAATTCGCGATTATTGGTGTGCGCACAACGCAGATCGAACAAATGGTGATTGAAGGGAATAACAAAGCGCAGAAAGTCCTCGATATCTTAGAATCACGTCCATTACAGGATCAATATATCGCGACTGCCCAATTGGGTATCACCATCGCTTCATTGGGGCTGGCGATGTATGGCGAGCTGCAAATTTCGCATTTCATTGAACCCTATTTGATGCAGTGGCTTGGTTTGAGTGAAACGGCCGTTACCACCATCAGTTATATTATTGCTTTGAGTTTGCTCACCTATATGCATGTCGTCTTAGGTGAAATGGTGCCCAAAACATTGGCACTGCTAGACTCTTCAGCGATGGTGCTGCGCCTTGCCCGCCCCATGCAAATCTCGCAGGCAATTCTAAAATACCCTGTGTTGGTGCTCAATACAATTGGTAATTTACTGCTAAAACTTTTGCGCATCCCGCCGGCACACGGACAAGCACACTTAATGGCACCAGATGAACTTGAGCTTATCGTGGCCGAAAGTGCAGAAGGCGGTTTAGTCGACGAAGATGAACAAGAGATGATTCGCAATATTTTCGACTTTAGTGAACGCAACGTTGGCCAGGTCATGACCCCGCGTACGAAAGTACAAGCGATTCCACTAGAAATTTCGCGGCAGGAAATATATAAAATCGTCACCGAAAGTCGTCACAGCCGTTTCCCAGTTTATGAAGGTGATTTAGACCATATTACTGGCATTTTACATCTCAAGGATTTGATTCGTCAGGCGGTTAAGCCGACCAGCACCTTCGATTTACGTTTGATTTTGCGTACTGCACCGGCCGTTCCTGAAGACCAATCAGTAGAAATTCTGCTGGCCGCTTTTAAGCGTCAACAGCTACATATGGCGATTGTGTTGGATGAGTTTGGCGGCATGGCTGGTGTTGTGACACTGGAAGATTTGGTTGAAGAGGTTGTCGGTGAAGTTCGTGATGAATTTGATCTGGAAAAAGAACCTTACGTCGAAATCTCGCCCGGGGTGATTGAGGTGGCGGGTGATTATTTGGTGGCCGATTTACAAGAAGATGTTTTCCTGGGCGAAACGGCTAATTTGCCCGATGTAGAAACGGTTGGGGGCTTGGTTATTTCTGTTTTAGGTCGTCCACCGAAGCTCAATGACGAAGCCATCTACAACAAACAAGTGAGTTTCCAGGTGTTGGATGTCGATCGCCGTGCAATTACTCGTGTGCGTGTTGAGTTTCCTACCCCGGATAGTGATGATGAAGAAAATGAAACGGCCGTAGACAATGAGATAACCGATTAAACTTTTTTTGTAATTATAAAATCCAAAAATTTCACGGAGTTACACGGAGAACAAACGGAGTCTTCTGAAGAGGACAAGCAGAGAAACAGAGGTTTATGAAAAATAATAACCTCCAAAATCTCCGTGAAACCCCGTGCCTCCTCCGTTCGCTCCGTGTAACTATAGAATCCATAGCGAACAATACGCTGTTAGTCTCTACATCTTTTGCCAGGCTGTGCTGACAAAACGAAAGGCTAAAGCCAATAAGCG
>CAYGMR010000133.1:0-2682 GCA_964350725.1 uncultured Ardenticatenaceae bacterium
GGCCGGTATCGCCATCTGTCCAACTGTTTAATTGTTGATCAGGATTAGCCAAAAACAGATTGCCGCGCTGCGGCCCATTGCTGGGAAATCCTGCTATTTCTGCCGCCAGAGTGGCCGACCCTTCTTTTTCCCAATCCATGCCTGATGAATCATAATTATCTTCGATCATATGGCGGAATTCGTGGGCCAGTACACCTAAATAATAATCGCCGCCAAAGCGTTGGCTGTTCATGACAAACATTTCACGTTCGTTGGAGCGCGCGTCCACTTCCCGCGGAACCATATCGATTGATGTCACCATACCGGCCAAATAACATTGATCGAGCGTGTCTAGGGTGGTTCCGCACAGCGCGATGGGTGAGGCATTGACGACGTGTAAACGTGAATCGCCATCGATGCCAGGATTGGCTTCGCTGCCAAACTGCGCGGTAACTTTGTCATAGATGTCGTCAAATGTGGTAACGGCCGTTTCCAACTCATTTGCATCCGGAACCAACGCCCCTGGCGTGGTATCGAACCAGAAATAAGCATGATCGCCGCTGGCTAGCAATTCTGCCTCGATTTGGCTTACCGTATTATTGACGACGTCGAGTATATTGAAGGTTTGGACAGTGCCAACGGGGAGTGGGTCAGTGATGGGTGTGGGTTCCATTGAGGGGCTTGCGGTTAGACCCCGATAAGCCTGAGCAAGACGAAAATTATCACGGGTTGGCGGTACGGCCGTATCCAG
This sequence comes from uncultured Ardenticatenaceae bacterium, assembly GCA_964350725.1. Classification (GTDB taxonomy): domain Bacteria; phylum Chloroflexota; class Anaerolineae; order Promineifilales; family Promineifilaceae; genus JAACFF01. The sequence goes on from CAYGMR010000133.1 coordinate 731, forward strand.
TTCGTGTGCGGATTTTTCCTGAGGTGTCAAAGTGGCTGTGGCCGCTGCTTGTGTGCTTGGGCTCGGGAGGGTTGTTGCTGTGGCCAGATTTGTTGTCGTTGCTTGGACAGTCGCTGTGGGCGGTGTGTCTGTGTGGATGACAACGTCTGTGCTGAGCGGGGTCGCCGCAGCCGTTTCCTGACCGGAAACTGAGTCGTCCACAAGCGGGACCGTTTCTTGACAAGCCGATAATGTGATTAATGCAAAAATAAATGTGAACAGCCAAATGCGCATAAAAGCCTCTAATTTTGATTATTATTTCCTTTTTCGCCCAACCTTACGCAAAATGCAAACGGCCGTTTCATTAGTTCATCAGGTGTTAAGTAATCAGTGAATGCTTTGTGAAAAACGGCCGTTTCTTTTATCTTTTTCTTTTTCAGCATACAATAGGCAAAAGTAGGATAATTCTATTGTACAAGTCGAGCATATCTCCTGCTTTCCCTGAAGGATTCCCATTAATACCTTATGCTCTTCTAAATTTCTTTTGGGAATCATCTATGATCTTATGGAAAATGTAACCATCCTAAAAAGAGTTTATTTTGCATATTTAGGTTATGTTTATTGGTTTGCCCGTGAAACCACACGTCGCAAAATTCTTGGCATTCGCCCACGTACCTTGATACGCTTGCTAACGTTTATCTTGCCGATTTGGGCATGGCTAGGCGAATGGGGACAAGCGGCTTTAATTGGGACGATAATCCTGTTTTTGTGGGTACAATTGACTTATTGGCATACGCGTCGGGCTGGTTATTTTCGTTTTGTTGCTGATCCCAAAAATGAATTGCCGCAAGATGATCTAACTCCGTTGCCGCCAAATAAACATGTGCAATTGTTTGCTACCGGCGAATTCAGCCTCAAAGATCGTGAAAATGTGGTCCTGTTCCATAAAGCTGAATATTGGCAAATGCCATTGGGTGACCACGGTTTAATGGTCGAAGAATATCCTGGCAGTTTTCTTTATCAATTTTTTAACGCAACTTCTTTGCAGATGGTTCAGCATGGGGTTGTGCTTTACGGTTCACAACCAAGACCTGCTTTGTCGATTACTTTCCTTTCAACCTGGGGGCCTGAGTTTGGGGACGACATCACCAAAAATAGTGAAAAAGCTGCCAAAAAACAACGCACAATATACCTCTCTTTTGAAAATCCAATAGATGAACGTCTCGTTTGGCATAACATCATAGAAGATGCGCGCCGCGTGCGTTCAGATTAATGGTGGAAATGCAAACGGCACATCTAATTGTTAAACGGGGGCCAACCCTCCACACTGAATTTGTTCTTAATCAAGCGGAAACAACCTTGGGACGTGGGACAATCAATAGCATTGTTTTAGCTGATCAGGAAGTCTCGCGGCGTCATGCACGCATTCTGTTTGATGCGACTGGTTATATGTTGGAAGATTTCGGCAGCACGAATGGCACGTATGTAAACGGCCGTCGCATTAGTGGCAGTGTGCATTTACAAAACGGAGATCAGATCGCGTTAGGCGAAGCGGTGATTTTGCAGTTCGAGAGTGCCGACTCGCCGCTTGTTGATGAGCCTGCTCTCAATTTTACTGAATCAGCCCCTTCGACAGCGTTCAGCACAGGCGATACGCCACCCAAAGCAATTTCAGAACCCCCAACCGCTCGACCAGAACCACAACCTGTGAAATCCCAGGCTGCCAACGATGCTGCCTGGGAAGATATTGGCCAGCCGTCTAAATCACGCGGCTTTTCAATACGACGTCTTTTTTGGGGTTGTGGCTGTCTGTTTTTCCTGCTTGTCTTTTTTTGTATGGCTTCGCTCTTTTTTCTTGATGCCTACCAGGGGGGGCGTTTGCTTTATTGTGGGCCAATACGGCCGTTTTTTGAATTCATGCTTGGCCCCTTTGGCTTTGCTCCCATATGCCCGTAATTAGTTCGGGCAGCTCA
>CAYGMR010000133.1:2692-11979 GCA_964350725.1 uncultured Ardenticatenaceae bacterium
TTTCGTCGGCGACAATTTCAAAACCGAGGCGTTGGTAGAGGCGTAAAGCCGGTGTGTTGGTTTTGAGGACGTGTAGGGATAACGGCCGTTGCTCTTCCACTGCCTGGGCCATCAATTTTTTGATGATTTGTGTGCCGATACCACGCCCTTGGTAAGCTGGTAAAAGCTCGATAAGTGCCAAATAAAGGTCGCCGTCACGTTCCTCGACGACAACAACCCCGACATCCTCACCCGCTACCTGGATAATTTGACGCGGATCGGGATCAAATTTGCGTGCGAAATATTCTTGCTGCCATGCTTCTTCCCAGCCCCATGTCGCTTCGACATATTTACGCAGGGAGATGACATTCAGGTTATACAGAAATTCATAGTCAGCCGCCGTAGCCTGTCTAAATGTATAGTTTAGTGGCTGGTCTGAACTCCTTTCTGCTTGCATCTTAAAGCCTGTTTGCACCCTGAGTAATGATCCAATCTATGCTGTTTGGAAACAAGCGGTTGAGATGCGCGAAGAGCCAATCGTACCAGGTGATATAAACTTCAGAACGGCCGTTTTTAATTGCACCAACTATTTTCTGAGCAACTTTCTGCGCAGGAACACCGGCGAGGCCCAGTTTGTTGGGCCCTTTTTCACCAAGTCGAGCTGTGCCGAATTCGGTGGCTGTCAGGCCCGGGTAAACGAGGGTGACTTTGATCTGATACGGCCGTAGCTCCATACGCAAACTGCGACTCAAAAAGTTGACGGCCGTTTTGCTGGCACAATAAATACCATTTTGGGGTAACGGCCGTTGGCTTACAATCGAAGAGATATTGATAATTTGGCCGCCACCTTGTTGTTTCATTTGTAAGGCGGCCACCTGGCATAAATAAAACAGAGCCGTCACGTTTGTGTCCCAAATCAATTGCACGTCTGCACTGGGTATGGTGATTAATGGGCTGCGATGGCCGATGCCGGCATTGTTGATCAAAACATCTACCCGGCCAAAGGTAACGGCCGTTGCTTTGATCAGTTTTGCGGCAAAATTTTTATCGCGAATGTCACCTGCCATAGCTAGCCTGTGACCGGGATAAATGCGCAGTTCCTCAACCAGTTTGTGCAAGCGATCGCCGCGCCGCGCCGTGAGGACAACATGGGCACCAGCTTGTGCCAGGGCCACGCCCGTTGCGCGCCCAATACCGGCTGAAGCGCCGGTGACGATAACAACTTTATTCTGCAAATTCTTGCTCAATGGCCTCTGATTCAAGGTCTTCTTTGACGATGGGGATTAACATGTGGATTTCACTGCCTGGTAAGCGTTCTTCATCTGTGCCTGGCGATTCAACCCAGATACGGCCGTTGTGTGCTTCCACAACACCTCTGGCAATATGTAAGCCTAAGCCAGTGCCTCCGCCCTTAAATTTCGTGCTGCTTGTAGAATGTAAAAATGGTTTACCGATTTGGAAGAACTTCTCAAAAACAAGTTCATGATATTGGGGATCGATGCCGATGCCGCTGTCGGCCACCACGAGTTCCACCTGTGGCGATATGGCATCGGTGACAGGCACAACTTGGGCGGAAATAGTTATTTGTCCACGATCCGGTGTGTACTTGATTGCATTCCCTAACACATTATTGAATACTTGTTCCATGCGTTGGATATCAACCAATAATTGTGGAATTTTCTCTAAACCTTGCATGTGTATTTGGATTTGTCGCTCGCGCAGCGCGCCCCGGAAGTTTGCCACTGTGTCATGGATAAGTTCGTCCAGGCTGACTGCTTTTAGACTGAGAACGATGCTTTCAGTTTCTAACTGACTGGCATCTAACATCGCACTAATGACCCGTTCCATTTGATCTGCGGCGCGGTCGATATAACCACTGATTTCCCTTGTCTGTTCGGGGTTTAATGATCCATCGCCATTGAGTGCCGCTAAAAGATCGTTGTACCCCTTTACCTGGGTCAGGGGGGTACGTAATTCGTGTGAGGCGACGGTGATAAAATCTGTTTTGACTTTATCCATCGTTTCCAGGCGTTCGTTTTGATTGAGCAAATTGCGGTTTAAGTCACGGATGTTTTGGCTGCGGCTCTCTAAGGCACTGTAAAGGCGGGCGTTTTGTAGGATAACGGCCGTTTGACTTGCCAATAGTTGCAGCATAGCCAGGTCATCTTGTTGGAAGATTTGGCCCGATTGTTTGGATCCGATAGCAATAACACCCGCTAACTGTTGACCATTGTTGATGGGCGCATACGCTTCCATATCGAGCAGTTTTAGCCAATCTATCGTTTCGGGGGCTAAATCGTCCTGTAAATCCATTTCCAATTCGTAGCGTAAAAGTGGCCGCCGTTTTTCCTGAAAAAATTTGGCGATGGGCCCTTCTTCATGCAAATAATGCACAATTCTAGGCACTTGTCCGCGCCCCGGAATGGGTTCTAAACGGATCAATTCATCATCCTGCCGCGCAAGCAGCAACGCACCACGTTCGATCAACCATAAATCACTTAATGTGCCGATGATGACACGCGCCAGTTGGTCGATTTCCAGCGTGCTGGCGATGAGTTCATTGTAGTAGCCAACCACTTGATTTGTATCAACGCGACGGCCGAAAAGGTAACGATTGATGAGATTGCTGACCCATTGACGGAAGGGAATAAAAATCATTAAGCTGATAGGAATGATCACAGCTGTAAAGATAATTGTCGAGCCGATAGAAAAACTGGATAAAAATAAAACAACCAATAAAATGGCAATGATCACTGGGATGGAGGCGATGATAATTGTCAACCCAAAGGCAAATATACGGCGCAGTCGAATGCGCATATCCATCAGGTTGCGCACGGTGATCGCGTATAAACAGCCCCAGGCGCCCAGCAGCCGCAGCAATTGACCACTTGTTTGCAACCAAATTATTTCGCTTTGCAGCAGGGCTTCGCCACTAAAGATGGTCAGCAAACAGATGCCCCACAAAAACAAGCGGTTGGCACGCCAAGGGGAATTTGCCAGGCGATAGTTGTGCCAGGTGTAAAAGAGCATAATGCCGCTCAACAATGCCCACGTAACAAGATGGGACATGGTCATGATTGTTTTGGATTGGGCTGCAGTGGAGTTGGAATCCGCAATCGGGTTAAACAAAAAGAAATATAGATCGGCTGCGATAAGGACCAAGAAGATGGCGGCGCCCCCCAATAACCACCTTTTTGACTGTTTGTTTTGTTGGTAAACGGCCGTTGTCACGCCTAAAACAATCGTGCAAAGCAGTAAAGCTTTGGCCGGTAAGTTGAAGTATGGTTCAACAGGATCAAGGAAAAGAACCATTTCCCAAAAAATTGAGCAGACGAAAAACAGCGCTAGCCATCCCGTTTGTTTTTCCCGCCGAACAAAAGCTGCCAACAGGAGCACCAGATAGGCAAATGCAGCCAGGAGCGGTATAAAAACAGTAAGCTCAGATAGATTCATGACGATTAATTGTACAGGATTACATCATTTCGAGACAATCAAACGAGCTTGCCCCCATAAAAAAAGCCAACCGTTTTAGGTTGACTTCGATTTAAAATTCAATATCATGATGACCGAATGTTGATCATCGTTTTCAGAGGTACTGCAATTTTTCGATCATGGCGCTTCAGGGTTCCATGAAGTGAATGCCATGTGCGGGGGAATGGCACGCCATTTCCCTACCACTAATTTGTGTCAACCATGAAATTAGTGGCAAAAACCAAAATTTATAGCTTACGAACGTTTTGTGCGGCAGGGCCTTGCCGCCCTTCACCAATTTCAAAAACGACGCGGTCTCCCTCTTCTAAATTGCGGGGATACGAGCCAACAATTGCAGAATGATGCACAAAAATGTCACCCCCATTGTCCCGCTTGATGAAGCCATAACCCTTTTGAGAGTTAAACCACTTTACTTCGCCCTGTTCTTCTTGATTCATCTTATCTTGTTCCTCTTTAGATAAGACTTTTTCTGGAAAAATAAATATGATATTCAATCCGAAAAAGTCTCCAGCGAATTCCTCAATACCGAACATATTTTCAGGAATTCGCCTAAATAAAAAAAACACCCAACTGCGAAAAAGAATATCGCCAATTTGAGTGGATCACAATTAGTAGGCCATCCAAAATAGGACTTACCCTAAGCAAAGATTACACTAAATAAATTGAATGGTCAACCGTGAAAAATGGTCTGGTAATATCATGCTGGTTGCCAGAATTTATACAGTGGGAAATTGAAGGTTAATACATGCCGGGTGCGCAACGCCAGATACATTACTTCGCATAACGATGCCAGGTTGAGGGCAATGGCTGCGGTTTGTAGACCGGGTAAACGCAGATATAGACCCATTGTCAGAACAACGGCCGTTACCACCAGATTGATGACCATGCCAATATTAACTGCCTTGGTGGCCCGTTCCTTGATAAGTAAACCGCGCAGCCAAGAAGTGAACACAGCCAACGCTGGAAATAGGAGGAAAAGTACCAGTGATTGGCGTACCAATTCGCCGATGACAGGGGTTAAATCTTGCACCACAAACAGATAGAAAACCGATAGCGGTGTAAAGACAAAAATGAACATAAACATCGTCAAAATAGCTGACAAGTTGAGTGTGAATTTGCGCACGGGGAAGAAGGTTTTTTGGCCATCGCTTAAAGCGATTACAACTTCTGGCCAGGCGAATGCGGCTGCTCGTGCAATCAGTGTCATTTGGAACAAAACTGGCCAGGCGGCTAAGGAAAGTGTGGGGTTATCGAGCCTGGCTAGGCTCGATGTGACGAGTGGCTGTGCTAAAAGCGCCAGCAGCGAAGTGGCTGCCAGCGGTAGGTGGAAAGAGAATAGCTCCCGGTAGTTGAGCGGTTGCCCTTCTGCAATGGGTGATTCAGCAGAAAGGCGTGTTTGCAGAATTGGCCTTACTGCAAAAGTGGCATAGGCGGCTTCAGAAAATACGCCAACCATCAAAGCGATGGCACCAAGGATGACGCCCGGAATATCGCCCCACAAAACCATAACAAGCACGGCACTGCCAGATGATAACAAGCGCACGGCCGTTCCCCAGGCGACTAAACGTGTATGTCCAAACCGGATCATGACACCTTGCAAAAAACGTCGCCAGGCGATGGCTGCGCTCCAAAAGATCATGATCTTGAGGCCGGTTTGCACCCATTGTGCGACTTCAGTTGGTGTTCCCATCCAACTCACGACAACCAGATCAAAAAGCGGGGTGAAGGCGATGGCAATAGAAACGGCCGTTAAGATCAACATCCAATGCACTGTGAAACGCCGAATAAGCAGATAGGAGGCTCTGTCCTTCGTCAATGCCGTAGAAGTCGCCAGCAAATTGATGATCGGACTTTCGATCGTCACAGAAAGGCTAAAAACAATGCCCATTGCCGCCAGCATGATAATTTCATTTGGCAGCCGGTTAATGGCTGCACTGATAATCGGTCCTTCGGCGGTCATCAATAGCCAACTGGCAAAAAGTGGCAACCAGAACCAAAATATATGTTTTTGTCGCATCATTACTCCAAATAAATTAAATTCGCCAGCCTGCCAGTATAACATGCAGCAATCAGACTGCATACATACATGACAGATGTCATCACATTTTACGAAAAGCGCTACTTTCAAAACTGAGTATAGGCGAGTAAGATATAGAAAATATGTGAGTTCAGCTGGTACGCTAAAATCAACAGTCATACCTGCGCAGATAGGTATCCAAAAGTTGGATTCCCGTCTGCACAAGAATGACATGATTGACAGTTTGTTTAAAAGCCCGTATCAATAGCGATTTACATGTTTTGAAACAGAACCCACTAAGTGAAAACGGGAAAGTATTTTGAATTAGAAAGACAAAAACCTCCTGTTTTTCCTAAGGAATTCACAAAATCGCGATTGTTTTAAGTCAAATTACTTTTTGTGAATTACCTAAACCCATTAATAATTGAGGAAACATATGCGCAAAAGAGTTGTTCTTATTACCGGAGCCGCTGGTGAGATTGGGCAGGCGTTAATTCGTGATCTGTCAGCTAAAGAAACTTATGACATCTTGTCTTTAGATTTACATCCATTGCCAGACGAGATGAAGGGGTTGAGCACCCATATTATAGGTGACGTGCTGGATAAAAAATTATTCGCCCGTCTTGTAACTGAATATGAAATTGATGTCCTATTTCATCTCGCTGCGTTGTTATCCACGCGCAGCGAATTCGCACCAGATTTAGCCCATCAAGTGAATGTAGATGGTACTTTGGCGCTGATGCAATTGGCTGCTGATCAAACGCAAAGGCGTGGTGAGCCGGTTAAATTTATTTTTCCCAGCTCAATTGCAGCCTATGGTTTGCCGGACTTGGAGACAAAAGCGCGCGACTTGGTCGTACGTGAATGGGATTGGAACTATCCCACGACGATGTATGGCTGCAACAAACTTTACTGTGAGTTATTGGGCAGTTATTACAGCAGCCATTACCAGCAATTAGCACGCACGGAACCGGTTATGATCGATTTTCGCAGTGTGCGTTTTCCAGGTTTGATTAGTGCTTTTACAATGCCTTCGGGCGGCACGACAGACTATGGCCCTGAGATGTTACATGCTGCCGCGCAAGGACAGCCCTACAGTTGTTTTGTGCGTGAAGATACAGTCTTGCCGTTTATGGTGATGTCAGATGCGATTCAGGCACTTCTTGACTTGGGTACTGTGCCACGCGAGAACTTGCGCCGTTCGGTTTATAATGTGACCAGTTTTTCGATATCAGCAGGGGGGTTCCGCGATCGAGTATTAACGGCTTTTCCAGATGCACAAATCACATTTGAGCCTGATCTCCGTCGGCAGGGCATTGTGGATACCTGGCCAGCAGATTTGGATGATCGGTTGGCACGCCGCGATTGGGATTGGCAGCCTGCCTATGATATTGATCGTGCCTTTGACGAATATCTGGTGCCTAGTATTAGGCAGCGTTATAAGGGGTGATGTGGGGTGGGGTGGCTACAACGAAAATAGGAAGAAACGAATTTGGGCCGAGAAAGAAAGTTCGTTCCTTCCTCAATTCGTTGTAGTCAGCTCAAAAAATATCGTTGGCTTTTAGTGCCTCGATTTCTTCAGCACTGTAGCCAAATACATCGGTTAATAGCTCAATGGTATGTTGTCCTAACAGCGGGGCGGATTGGCGGATGCTGCCGGGGGTTTCACTGAGTTTGATGGGAATGCCAGGCATTTTTAGTGTTCCGGCAGTAGGATGTTTGACCGGTACAATCATCTCACGCGCTTGGACTTGGGGATCTTGCAGGATCTGGGCGACATTGTTGATGGGGCCATTGGGAACGCCGGCATTATCCAGGATTGTTTGCCATTCTTGGGTGGTTTTTGTCAAAATGGGGGCGGCTAGCAACGGCCGTAACTCATCATAATTATCAATACGCAATTCATTGCTCACGAAGAGCGGATCCTCAATCAAATCTTCGACACCAAGCGTCTCACACAGTTTTGCCCACAACACATCATTGCCAGCCGCGATCATGATCTGGGAATCGGCCGTTGTAAAACTTTCAAAAGGCACAATCGAAGGATGCCGGTTGCCAATTGGTTCGGGAATATCGCCCGTTACTGCAAAACGGGCAATCGCGTTTTCCAGAATGGCTACTTGTGAATCCAACATCGCGACATCAACCATTTGCCCTTGACCCGTTTGATCGCGATGACGCAGCGCTGCCAAAATGCCGATGGCCGTGAACATGCCCGCAGTAATATCGCCCATTGAAGTGCCGATACGCGTCATTGGCCCTCCAGCCGGGCCAGTAATGCTCATCACACCGCCCATCGCCTGCACAATCGCATCATAAGCCGCCCGTTCGCGATAGGGTCCCGTGTGTCCAAATCCAGAAGCAGCTGCATAAATCAACCGTGGATTGATTTCTTTTAATGTTTCATAGCCCAGACCCAGCCGCTTCATTGCGCCTGGCCGGAAATTTTCGACCACAACATCAACCTTTTTGATGAGATCACGAAAGAGTTGTTTGCCAGCTTCTTGTTTGAGATTGAGTGTCATCGAGCGTTTATTGCGGTTAAGGCTCATGAAGTAAGCACTTTCGCCGGCGACATAGGGCGGAAATGCGCGTGCGTCGTCACCGCGACCGGGCAATTCCAGTTTGATTACTTCTGCCCCTAAATCGGCAAGAATCATGGTAGCATAAGGCCCCGCCAGAACACGAGTCAGATCGAGTATGCGGATACCTTCAAGTGCGAGAGTCATTTGGATCTCCTGATGTTTAGCCAATTAGTCAGATAGTCAAGTTGTTGAGTCGTCTTGAATAATTGGCTACAGTCATGTTTTGAGGAATGATACAGCGAAAAGGAAAAAGTGGGCAGGAATTATTGGATTTTGTATTGGGTGAAGTGTTACTCTCCATCACATAATTTGTGACATGTGACTGAAATGTAGATTTGGTATTTAATAGGGATATTGCAAAATTAGATTGTGGCGAGATTTGTCTAATCTTCAAGATTAGACAAATCTTTAAACGAAATTTACAAAAGGATGGTCTGAACGATGAAATTTATTGATCTCACAATTCCCCTAGGTATTGGCACTCCCCCTTGGCCGACATATGAACCGCTGCAAGTGAAATATTTTAAGCGCCTGGCACCAAATGGAGCCAATGGACAGGTTGTCACGCATAGCAATCATGTGGGCACGCATCTAGATGGTGAAATCCATTTTTATACACCGGGTAAAGATATTGCCGAGTTGGATTTTGATTTTCTGGCGGGTGATGCTGCGATTGTTGATTTGAGCGATTGTTGTGGCGATTACGACATTTATACGCCAGAGATGATTGAGGAGCGTGTCGAAGTGCGTGAAGGCGATATTCTCATCATTCATAAGGGTTACCATCACTTTGGCTGGGACCAACCGTATGGCAACGAGGTGCGTTATATGGTCATGCATCCCGGGCCGGATGCACGTTTTGCCAATTGGTGTGTAGAGAAAAAAATCAAATGGATTGGCGTCGATTGTGGCAGTGCCGATCATCCGATGAATACGAAGATTCGTGATTGGATGCCCGTTCAGGCACAGCAGTGTGAGGCCTATTTCCAAGAGAAATTTGGCAAATCGCTGCCTGAGGTCTTTACCCCTGAAATGTACCAGATGATGCATTTGTGGATGTTCCACAAAGGCATTATCCATGCAGAATGTGTGGGCGGCGATATTGATTTGTTGGTCAATCGACGTGTGCAGGTGGGTTGTTTCCCGTGGCGTTTTGTGGATGGCGAGGCTAGTATTGCACGCATTGTGGCGATGGTTGATGATGATGAATATGT